>JBFGRR010000007.1:0-18365 GCA_041567215.1 Acidimicrobiia bacterium
CCTGTCCGAGGCGCGCTCCCTGGACGACCCCCACCGGGCGCGCATCATCGCGGCCCGGGACCAATACGAAGCCGTGTTCCGAGCCGTGGTCGGTCAGGGCGTCGCCGACGGGAGTTTCCGGCCGGAGGTGGACGCGAAAACCAGTTCGATCTTCATCCTCTCGACCCTCAACGCCGTTGACCGCTGGTACGACCCCCACGGCCCCCTCGACCGGGAGGCGCTCACCGAGGCGATATCCGAGTTCGTCCTACGGGCAATACGGGCGTGACCGAACCCGGTGGGGACTAGTACCGTCGGCGCGGTGCCGTGGACTCTCCTCACAAACGACGACGGCATAGACAGCCCTGCGCTCGAGCCCTTTGCAGCCGCCCTCGCTCGGGACCGTGAAGTCCGTGTGATCGTCCCCGACCGCGAGAGATCCTGGATAGGCAAAGCCATCACCCGGCACGACCCCGTCTTCACAGAGCGACGCGAGATCGCCGGGTTGGAGACGTATGCCTGCACGGGTTACCCCGCAGACGCGGTTCAGATCGGAATCCACGCCCTGAGTGACCAGCCTCCAGAACTGGTCGTGTCCGGCATCAACCTCGGCTACAACCATGGAGCCGGGTTCCTCATGTCGTCGGGGACCGTGGGTGCGGCGATCGAGGCCTGGATTTCCGGCATACCCTCGGTGGCCATCTCGACGGGTTCGATGAACGATTGGCCGGCGTGGCGGGCAAAGGTGATGAGTCCGGCATCAGGACCGGGTTGGGCGCGAACGTCCGACTTGTGCGCAGGAATCCTCGAGGACGTCCTCACCTCCGGCGCGATGGAGCACTGCGACGTGGTGAGCGTCAACCTCCCATTCGACCCCCATCCCGGCACACCCCGCCGGGTGACCGAGATCGCCAGGGTCGGCTATGACCGCCTGTTCAGGTCCGACGGCCCTGGACGGTTCGTGCATGACTTCGGCGGAGGTATTCGCGAGTACGGCACCCTCATCGGGTCCGACGTCGAGGCCGCCAACCTCGGGCAGATCGCCATCACGCCCGTGCGGATGCCGTCTGCCGCACAACTGCCACCTTCCGCCAGGAATCTCCTGGAGAGAAGGGAACGATGACGCCGGTGATCCCGTCTAATCCGGCATGGCATCGACCATGACTCTCGAGGCAGGGCTGCTTCAACGGGCGAAGGGGGGCGACCGCGAGGCGTTCACCTCGCTCGTTCGACAACACGACCCCATGCTCAGGGCACTTGCCTACCGCATGCTTGCGGATCGGCATGCGATGGACGACGCCCTGCAGGACGCTTATCTCAGGGCGTTTCGCAGCATCGGCAAGTTCAGGGGTGGGTCTGCCATCTCCACATGGCTGTACCGCATCGTCTACACGTCCTGCATAGACCACCTGCGCCGACGCAGGCCCCTCGAGGAACTGACCGACGCGCCATCGCTCGACAACGAGGTCGATCAGAGCATCGATCTCGCCCGAGCGCTCGAGAAACTCAAGCCAGAGCATCGCGCCGTGGTGATGCTGATCGATGCCCAGGGGTTCACGTATGAGGAGGTGGCCCGGATAACCGGTGTTCCGGCGGGAACGGTCAAGTCACGGCTTTCCAGAGCGCACCGCATCCTCAGAGAGTCCCTGGGAGGAGGCTCCAAATGAGAGACCTTGGCGACGATCTCAATCGGCTCGAAGTGCCCGAGCATCGGAGCGGGTTCTGGGCGGAACTCGACGACGAGATGCGGACGACACCCACGGTGCCGTCTCGCCCGCCCCGGTCGACGCCGCGCCGTTGGATGGCCCTCGCGGCCGCCACCGCCACGGTGGCCGCATTCGCCTTCCTCCCTGGCCTGCTGACGGGTGGCGGTGACGTTGCCGACGACCCGGGCGACCTCGCTCCTCCCTCGTCGACGGCGCCGACGACCACCGTCGCACCATCGACGACGGTCACCGATCCCGGCCCGACACAGACCGGCAACCCGCCATGGGGGGCGGGATCGCTGACCCAGGAACAGGTTCCGGCCCTGTTCGCAGCGGTATGGCAGAAAGCCGAGAACAGAGCCTGGTGCTCGGCGCTTGCACCGAACTTCGCGACCCCGGTCGCCGAGCCCCGCGAGGCCTACTTCGGAGGGGGATGGGCGGTCGCCTACGACCGGGCCGACGGACCGGGCCGCAACGCCGACGGCTCCTACTGCGCGGACTGCGGGCGTTCCGCATACGGGATCGCCGGGGTTGGACTCGCCGCCGACGTGGAATTGGTCCGATCCAGACCGGAGGTGAGGACGTACTCCGATGGGAGCATCGTCGCGGTGTACCCGGAGGGTCTCGACCCTTCCTCGGGGTTCTTGCTCGCCGATCTGGTGTTGCCCGGTGAAGGCTGCCTCTATCAGGCTTGGAGCGCACTGGGCCGCGATCATCTCGAAGGCCTGCTCGCCCAGTTGCGGAAGGTAGAAGGGCTGCAAGCGGCGACGATCACCCAGAGGACCGACGCCGACACCAAGCGTATCGAGGGTGGCGCGCCACCTTGGGATGCGCCCCACATCGATGCGCCGGGATTGCTGGCGGTGGCTTTCGGTCGCTCGCTCGACAGCACCGAGATACCGGTATTGGGATTCGCCGAGGTCGGGCCCGGCCTCGATTCGGCCGTCCTGCGCCCCGCGGCCATCGGAAACTGGGGCGTCGGGTGGGACAACCCCGATGGCCCAGGCCACGACTCGCTCAACTACCCGTGCGCGGACTGTGGACGCGGGGCGATCGGCATCGGTGGTTTCGGACCATACGACCCGGCCGGCGCCGGCGAATGGGCACGACCGGCCCTAGCCGAGATCACCTGGGATGACGGCAGCCTCGCAGTCATCACGTGGCGCATCGGAGACCTGAGACTTCCCGAGAGCCTGGTGCTCTATCCGGATCCCGAGACCGGCGAGATGATCCCCGACGGCGTGCAGGCGATGATCTACATCCCCAACGCAGGCATCTACCAGGTGTGGAGCCACTTCGGCTACGACCACCTGCTCTCGCTGATCGAAGCCCTGCGATTCGTCGAGAGGTAGCGCCCGGACAACTGAGAGGGCCGGGGTCGCGAGACCCCGGCCCCTTCGGTGGACCTCCCAAGTCGGCCCCTGGCGACCGTTGTGGTCAATGCATCGTCATTTGGGTGCTCGAAACTGGATGACTGTTCGGGTCAACACGGTCTGACTAGTCCCTGTCCCACGGGCGTGAGCCGACCTACCCTCCTGCCATGCCCGACATCGTCATCGCCGGGGCCGGCATCGCCGGAGTGTCGGCGGCATTCCATCTGGCCAGGTCCGGCAGTGGGAGTGTGCTGTTGTGCGACCCACGACCTGCGCTGACACTGACCTCGGACAAGTCGACAGAGTGCTACCGCAACTGGTGGCCAGGACCCGACGACACGATGGTCGGCCTGATGAACCGATCGATCGACTTGCTCGAGACCTACGCCGCCGAGTCGAACGACTTCTTCCACTTGAGCCGGCGGGGATACCTGTATGCGACCGCCGAGCGCTCGACGTTGGACCGCCTCACCGAGGATGCCGCGTCGATCTCTGCCCTCGGAGGAGGAACCGTTCGCTTCGACGAGGCGTCGGCGGAGAATGGAGCCGACCTGTACACCTCGAGCGAGACCATACGGGGGGCCTTCCCGTTCCTGACGGGCGATGTCGTGGGTGGACTCCACGTCCGTCGCGCCGGATGGTTGAGCGCCCAGCAATTGGGGTCGTGGTGGCTCGACGAGGCGCGCTCGCTGGGCGTGCGCACGGCCGCTCTCTCGGTGGACCACGTGGCCACCGCAGGCGGTGCGATAACCGGGGTCGGTTTGTCGGATGGATCGGTCGTCCCCTGTGACGTCTTCGTCAACGCCGCAGGTCCGATGGCTCCGGCGGTGGGCGACATGACCGGTGTGAGCCTCCCTCTCAGCTCCGAAGCCCACCTGAAAGTCGCCATCAAAGACTGGGCCGCCGCCGTGCCACGGTCGGCACCGATGATGATCTGGTGCGACAGCCAGACCATCGACTGGGACGCCGGCGAGAGGTCCGCCCTCGCGAGCGAAGGCCGTCCCGACCTGCTGGGGAGCATGCCACCGTTCTGCCATGGCCGGCCGGAGGGTCCGGGCGACTCGCCGTGGGTGCTGGCCCTCTGGGAGTACCACAAGCAAGTCGTCGAGCCCCGATGGCCGATCCCGACCGACCCCCTCTATGCCGAGGTGGTTCTGCGGGGGATGAGCCGGATGATCCCCGGGTTGCGCGTCTATCGAGAGGCTCTACCCGAGTCGGTGATCGATGGCGGTTACTACACCAAGACCCCCGAGAACCGCCCCCTCATCGGACCATCCGGCCCCGACGGCAGCTTCGTCATCGCCGGGTTCTCGGGTTTCGGGATCATGGCCGCCGCAGCTGCCGGGGAACTCCTCGCCGGCCATGTCTCGAGAACGACACTCCCCCACTACGCCCCGTTCCTCGCACCGTCACGCTACGAGGACCCCCGGTATGCAGCCGTGATGGCTGCCGCCGGTGACGGTCAACTCTGATTCAGTCCTCGCGCTGGCGTAGGAATCGCTCGATCTCCGCAGCCAGCGACTCCCCCGAGACGGCGCGGTTTTCGTCGGTGATCGTCTCCAACTGCCCAACGAGGGCCTTCAGGTCTGGCCGGCCCTCGGCGATCGAATCGAGTTCCTCGCGCTGCTCGGCTGCCAGTCGGGCCAGATCCCCAACGGGCAATTCGATGTCGAGATGGGCGCCCACACGCTCCAACAACGCAAGCGCACCCGCGTAGAACGCGGTGCCGACGTAATGGGGCACCCTCGCCCAGAAGCCCATGGTGGGGATCCCCGATTGGCCCACCGCATACTCGACGGTGCTGACTGCTGCACCAGGGACCCGCATGCGTCCCTCGGGATGGCCGTCCCCCAACTCGAGGCGGTCACCGGACGAAGCGGTCACCACGATCTCGACGGCCCGGGTGTGCGGAGCGGCCCAAGGAATACCACCGAGCGAGACGTGTTCCGCCACGCCATACGTGGAAGCGAGGGAGGCCACCTCCTTGCCGAACCTCTGCCAGTTCCAGTTCGGCTCGGGACCCGAGAGCACGAGGAGGTCCCGTCCGCCGATCCGGCGATGGCGGATGCTCATCGACGGCCAGGTGACACCCGCGTTGACTCCCCCGGCAAAGTCGACGGTCGGACGTGACTGGCGGTAGTCGAACAGGAGGTCACCGTCGAACTCCGCCATGACCTGGGTGCCCCCGGCCAGGACCTCGGCCGCGAGCGATCCCGCCGAGCCTGCGTTCACCCAGCCGTCGAAGGCGACGATCAACACCGGTGCCGTCAGCTCTCGATCATTGAGAATCTGGAACATGCGTCGAGGGTAGAGGGGCCTCATGCCTAACGAGCAGGAATCTCCGTCCAGGCTCCGCCCCGGTATGCTCCACAAGGCGCCGACCGTTCGAGCGCCACCAGGAGCCGGTTGGCTCCTCGCGATTCCCCAGTCCAAGGAAGGGTCGATGGCGACCGAAGACGAATACGTACGAATGAGAGGCACCGTCGTAGAGGTGCTTCGTAGCGCGACCTTCAAAGTGCGAATCGAAGGCGGGCTAGAGGTGGTCGCCCGACCATCGGGCCGTATGCGCCGGGGCCGGATGATCCGCATCCTCCCGGGCGATGAGGTCGATGTCGAGGTCTCCACCTACGACCCGACCAAGGGCCGGATCGTCTGGCGTTACCGCTGAGAAGGACGCTCGGTCAGACCACTGCGGGCTGAACGCGTCGCGCCAGGTCGGCGAGCTCGACGACGTGACGGACCAGCCGGTCTCTCATCTCACTGTCCTTCAACCTCAGGTCTTCGTCGAACTGCTGTGAAGCCCGACCGATCAGCAACTCGCGTGGCAGCACCAGAACCCGGTTGTGGATCAGGATCTCACGGAGGTGGAGCTGGGCTCGCGCCGTGCCCAGACGCCCCCCGGCACCCATCACCGCCGCCACCTTGTCGTTGAGGGGGCTGTCGGAACCCCGGGAAGCCCAATCGAGGGCGTTCTTGAGTACCCCGGTCACCGAGAAGTTGTACTCCGGAGTGGCGATGAGAATCGCTTCGGACCGCCGGATGGCTTCCCTGAAGTCCGCAACCGGACCCGGGTAGCCGTCTGCAGCTTCGAGGTCCCGGTTGTAGAGCGGGATGCCGGTCAAGTCGGCGATTTCCAGTTCGATTCCGTCCGGTGCCAGGCGCCGTGCCTCCGCAAGCAATGCCGTGTTGTAAGAGCGCTCCCGGAGGCTCCCTGAGATTCCCAGTATCAAATCGTTCCTTTCTTCTCTCGTAGAGGAACAGGCCCGGATCGTCGATATTCCTTGCAGACGGCCGTGCCCACCCAATCCTCCTATGGTGCGGCCCGATGAACCCCCTCCTCGAACTCTGGCGGTACGCCGGCCGGCACCGCAGGCGGATCATCACCGCGACGGTGTTCTCGGTCCTCAACAAGATCATGGACATCGCCCCGGAGATCCTCATCGGCGGAGCCGTGGACGTCGTCGTCAGGGGCGAAGACTCTTTCCTCTCCGGCTTCGGGGTCACCGACGTCCGCAGCCAGCTGATCGTGCTCGCTGCCCTCACCTTCGTGGTCTGGGGTCTCGAATCGACTTTCGAGTACGCCTACGGGGTGGCTTGGCGCAATCTCGCCCAGACGATCCAGCACGAGCTTCGCGTCGACGCCTATGGCCACGTGCAAGGTCTGGAACTCGGTTACTTCGACGAGCAGTCGACGGGTGGATTGATGGCCATCCTCAACGACGACGTCAACCAACTGGAGAGATTCCTCGACAGGGGCGCCAACGACCTGATTCAGACGGGCACCGGCGTCGTCGGCGTCCTGGTGGTGTTCTTCCTCCTCTCGCCGACCATCGCGTTCCTGTCGTTCATCCCGATCCCGATCATCGTCTTCGGCTCGATCCGCTTCACCCGCCTCATGGGGCCCCGGTACGCCGCGGTTCGCCAGCAGGCGGGGAACCTGAACGCGCAATTGGCGAACAACCTGGGCGGCATCGCGACCATCAAGTCGTTCACCTCCGAGGCACGGGAGACCGCCCGAATCGCCGTCGAGTCCGACCGGTATCGGACCATCAACCGCGAAGCCATCAAGCTCTCATCCGCCTTCGTGCCCGTCATCCGGATCGCCATCCTGGCGGGGTTCTTGGTCACTCTCCTCTACGGCGGTTTCCGCGTCTTCGATGGGACTCTCGAAGTCGCCGCCTATTCGGTGCTCGTCTTCCTGACACAGCGCCTGCTGTGGCCACTCACCCGCCTCGGTGAGACTCTCGACCTCTACCAGCGGTCGATGGCCTCGACGACGCGAATCCTCGGCCTGCTGGGCACGGAGGCCCAGTTGAGCGATGGAGAGATGGACCTGGCAACCGCCGAAGGATCGATCACTTTCGACTCCGTGACCTTCTCCTATCACCCCGGGACTCCCGTGCTGGTCGATGTCGACGTCGCTGCCGGCGCGGCGGAGACGATCGCCATCGTCGGTTCCACCGGGTCGGGAAAGACCACCCTCATGAAACTCCTGCTCCGCTTCGCCGACGTCGACGGCGGCGCCATCCGCCTCGACGGCGTGGACATCCGCAACCTGACCCTCGAGTCGCTCCGCCGGTCGATCGGGCTGGTGAGCCAGGACGTCTTCTTGTTCTTCGGGACGGTGCGGGAGAACATTCTCTACGGTCGACCGGATGCGTCTTTCGATCAGGTGGTCGAGGCGGCGAAGGCAGCCGAAGCCCACGAGTTCATCGAGGCTCTGCCGCACGGCTACGAGACGGTGGTCGGAGAGCGGGGTCAAAAGCTGTCCGGCGGCCAGCGTCAGAGGATCTCGATCGCCAGAGCGATCATCAAGGACCCGCCGATACTGGTGCTCGACGAGGCGACCTCGGCTGTCGACAACGAGACGGAGGCGGCGATCCAGCGGTCGCTCGAACTGGTCTCGCGTCACCGGACCACCCTGGTCATCGCACACCGGCTATCGACGATCAGGAACGCCGACCGCATCTACGTGTTGGAGACGGGCCGGGTCATCGAGGTCGGCTCACACCAGAGCCTCATCGAGGCCGACGGGGTCTACGCGAGCCTGTGGAGGGTTCAGACCGGCGAGGCCGTCGCCTGGCACCAGGAGGTTTGAGTCACAGACGGAGCCAGACCGACAGTGCGTGCTCGAAGCCCTTCCCTGGCAAACACGACGGATCGGCCGACTCGACGAGCTCGAACCCGTTGCCCAGCGCAACGGAATAGTCATCGACGGTGACTCCATGCGGCGGCCCGCCTGAGGCGGGGTCCTTGCCGATCGGGTAGACGACCGCGACAAACCTGCCCGTCGGGGTCAGCAACCGCTCGGCCATCGCGCCGACCTCAGGGCGAAGACGGGGCGGGATGGCGCAGAAGAAGGTGTAGTCGTAGATCAGATCGAACGACTCGCCCGCGAAGGCGAACGCATCCCCTGCCAGATAGTCGACACCCGACGTCGCCATCTCCTCCGGAAGCCGCTCGGTGATACCGGCTGCGAAGTCGATCGCAGTCACCTGCCACCCGGCCGCGGCCAGCGCCATCGCATCCCATCCCCTGCCGGCACCCGGAACGAAGGCCCGGCCAGGTTCGCCCCTGCCCAGAGAAGGATCACGCTCCAGGCGATCCGCCAGCGCGGGATGGGCTGTACCGAGATCCCAGGGGGTGAAGCCCGCTTGGTAGCGGATTCCCCATGAACCCGGTCCTGGCTCCATCCCGGCCACGCTACCCGCGGGCCCGGATTCTGGACAGCAAAACGCTCACCGGTCTTCGACCACGACGTCCAGATCGACGGCGACGCCCGACTCGAAGGTCAGTGTCAGCGGAATCATCTCACCGATGACCAGCGGAGCCGAGACGCCCATACACATGACGTGAAGTCCCCCCGGTTCCATCGACATCCGCTCCCCTGGAGCGATGGTGCGCACGACGGCGTCGGCCGGCCTCATCCGCATCACTCCCTGATCGTCCACCTCCGAGAGGTGGATCTGCACCATCTCGCATCGATCCGACGACGCCCCGACCAGGCGTTGTTCGGTCGATGTCGCATTGTGAACGGTGACATAGAAGGCGGCGTTGTCGGCGCTGGCGGGCGAGGTGCGACCCCAGGCGTCCTCGACCTCGATGACCCTCGGCCCGCCACATGCCACGACCGCCAGGAGAATCACCGCCGACGAGACGAGTCTCATCCGAGCAACTCTTTGAGATCGGAGGCGAGGGCCTCGGGTTCCACGTCGTACGAGTAGACGACCCTGAGGTATCCGTCTCGATCGACGGCCATCAGGGTGGCCGTGTGATCCACGTCGTACCCCGACTCCACCGTCCCTTCACCGCGCAACACGTAGATGCCGTACAGGGTCGCGACCCTGGCCAGGTCCTCCGGATGACCGCTCACGCCGAGGAAGGTCTGATCGAAGTGAGAGACGTAATCCCCGAGTACCTCTGCGGTGTCCCTCTCCGGATCGACGGTCACCATCAACACGTGGAGTCGATCGGCATCGCGCCCCAGCGATGCCCGCGCCTTGGCCACGTTGGCCAGCGTGGTGGGACAGATGTCCGGGCAATCGGTGTATCCGAAGTAGATCAGCGTCACATCGCCGGCGAACGAGTCGAGATCTGCTGGTTCCCCGTTCGTGAACACCAGACCGTCCATCGCCACCGCTTTGGACGGGGACTGGATCAACAGACCTGCGTAACTGTGCGGGCGAAGCCAGAGGAACGCCGACACCAGCGCCACCAATGCGGCAAGCGGATAGGCGATCCACTCCAGACGGACCCCTCTGGGCGGAGTCGGGGCGGCGGTGTCAGGGCGGTCGGTCACGGGTAGCACAGGAATATGTGGGCGGCTTCGTATGCCACGGAGGCCACTCCGCTCGAGTTGCGCAACTCCTCGCCGAGGACGCCGATGTGCCGGATCAGTTTGTCGGCGTCGGACGCGAGCGTCGCATAGGTGTACTCACCACGGATCACCCCCCAGCCATCGACGAGCACGAAGGTCGGGTCGAACACGAATGATCCGTCTGGCCGGCTCTCGGTGTAGACACGGAACCCGCTCCCGACCACGTTCCTGACGTCTCCGGGATCGAGCGTCGCCCAGCGCCACACCGACCCATCGGCTCCGGATGCATCCGCCAGCGACTGGAGCCGGCCGGCGTCGCTCTCGGGATCGAAGGAAACCGTCACCAGATTCAGATCGACACCACCGAGGTCCACCTCCTGGGCCGATCTCGCCGCGACCTCGGCCATGGTCGAGAAGATGGACAGGCATCCGGCACCGCAATCCCCGTAGGCAAACGAGTAGAGAGTCACCCCGCCGCGGCTCGTCTCGCTCGTCCAGGCCTCGCCGGACTGGTCGGTCATCGCAAACCCGGGTGAGAGCCTGATCCGGGGCAACACCTGGACCGGTTCGAAGATCGCAAAAGCCATCACGGCCACCACCAGCGCACCGAGCGCCCACAGGGTGCGCCGCATCCATCGGGGGACTGCCTCGTCGGTAGACTCCCCTGCCGCATGCGCACGATCCTTCTCGCCCTGGCTCTGATCGTCGGGGCGTGCACCGTTCCCGGATCCCAGGTCGAGGACCTCCCCGGCCTGGCCGGCACCTACGTGGCCAATGGGATCGACCCCCTGGGCGTCGAGTACTCCGGGACCGTGATCATCTCCGAGGGAGCCGACCCCGGCGAGTACGCCATCACCTGGCTCATCACCGGCGCCGTCCAGGAAGGGTTCGGCAGGCTGGCCGGGGATCGGTTCACCGTCGAGTGGACCACCCGACACGGCGGCCGGGGTGACAGCAGCGGGACCGCCACCTACGAGGTCGGTCCCGGCGGAGCGCTCATCGGCGAGAGGACCGTCGATGGTCTTGCCGGTTTCGGGACCGAAGAGATCTATCCGCGGGGTTGAATCAGAGCTCATCTGTGAGCGCCAAGGTAACCACCTCTCGGCTCACCTCAGCCGGCCCTCCGAAGCCAGCTCCAGCGAACACAGGACACACCTCACCAGGGCTTCCACCCCGGCGCGTTCAGTTCCATGCCACCGATCTGGTCCCACAGCTGCGGCCCATAGGCGAGGATCAGAAGCACGATGGCACCGATCAGCCATGGCTTGAAGCGGTCCAACCACACCGGGGTGAGTTGGGGATCGCGGATCGACTCGGCAATGGGGACGTCCGGCACCTCCTCGGGCGCTGCTTTCGGCCCCGTGGCGGTCCTGAGCATGACCCACACGTAGATCAGCACCGAGACGAGGAGGATCGCCCCGCCGATGCTGGTACGCAGCAGATGGCCGCTCCACTCCTCCGGCACGTATGGTGCCGACCCCAGGGGTGTCCGGCGCGGTGCGCCGAGCAGACCCAGCACGTGCATCGCATTGGAGAAGATGATCATGCCCACGAACCAGGTCCAAGCCTGGATCAGGGCGAGGCGCGGCTTGTAGAGCTTTTTGCCGGTCACGTAGGGCACCAGCCAGTACGAGATGCCCATGAACGACAGCGTGACCGCCGTCGCCACGGTCAGATGGAAATGCCCGGGCACCCACGCCGTGTTGTGGATGATCAGGTTGAGGTTGTAGCTGGCGTTGGTCAGCCCCGACACCCCGCCGAATAGGAAAAGGATTCCGGCCAGGAGCTGGGCCGTCACCGACGGGTCCTTCCACGGGAGCGCTCGAACCCACCCGACCAGTCCGGTACCCCCGTTCTTCCTGCCCGCGTACTCCAGGGAGGCGATCACCGTGAAGGCGGTGAGCATCGAGGGGAAGAACACCGAGTAGGTCAACACCGCGTGGATGAACTTCCAGCCAGTGGGAATGCCCGGATCGGCGAACTGGTGATGGAAGCCCACCGGGACAGACACCACCAGGAACATCCAGAACGCCAGCCTGGCCAGCGAATCGCTGAACAGCTTTCCGCCCGCCTGCTTGGGGAGCATCCCGTACCACGAGATGTACGCCGGAAGCAGCCAGAAGTAGACGAGCGGATGTCCGGTGAACCAGAAGTAGGTTCTGGCCAGTTCAGGATCGGTGGCGTCGATGATGCCCAGAGACCAGGGCAGGAGCATCGTGAGGATCGAGGTGGCGACTCCGAGGGTGGCTATCTGCCACATCGCCATGTTGAGGACACCGGCAAAGGCGATGAACGGAGACCTCTGAGCCGGGTTGTCCTTGCGCCAGGCGCGGTAGGTGAGGAAGAAGCCGTACCCGGCCAGCCACGATCCGACTACGACCAGTGTGAGGCCTAGGTAGAAGGCCCAGCTTGCCTGGAGCGGCGGGTAGAACGTGTAGAGAACCGTCGCCTGGTTGAGCAGGAGCGGCACCGCCGTCATCAGCAAACCGGTGACCATCACCCAGAAACCTGCTTTGTTGAGCCAGGGATGGCTGAGCGGGCGACCGAGGCCCTTGATGGTGGTGAGCGTGGTGAATCCGACGATGAAGAACGTCGTCCAGACGAGGGCATTCAGCACCCCGTGGAGCGTCAATCCCTGGTAGTACGACCGGATGACCGGCTCCAGGTACCTGTAGAGGTCGAGACCCGCGAATTCGAACGATTGCAGGGGGCCGAACAGCGACCCGACGAAGAGGGCGACGATCGCAACCAGGAGGTGCCATCCAACGAATCGCTTCTCCTCGCGGGTGAGTTGATGCGACTCACGGTCGATCGAGAGCGTCATGATCCACCTCCCGCAAACTCGTTGGCCGGCACCACTCGCACCGAGCCGAACATGGAGGCGTGGGCTATCCCGCAGTACTCGGTGCAGAGATAGGGGAATACGCCGACCCGGTCGAAGGTGAACGAGAGCTTGGACACCTGCCCGGGAACCACCTGCATGTTGACGTTGGTGTCGGTGATCTTGAAACCGTGCTGCACGTCGACCGAGGTCACGTAGATGGTCACTTTGGCGCCCTGAGGAACCACGATCTCGGCCGGGTCGAACGCGAACGTGCGGGATACCACATAGGCCTCGAACTCGCCCGGGCCCACCTCACGCAGGCCGGGTGTCGAAAAAGGCCCGGATTGGGTGACGGTGCGGGGATCGACGCGACCCTCCTCACCGGGAACCTGAAACCCGAGCGCGAATCCGGCCAGGGTGATCACGGCCATGAACACCAGCAGCAGGCCGATCGAGAACCGCATCCAGTTTCGTTCGTAGGGGTCGGCCCCCATGGTCGCCTTTTCCTGGTTCAAGAGGTCACCCCCCTCGAAAGTAGGATCACGTAGACGGAGCCCCACAGGAGGATGATGGTGATCACGAACAGGGCGAGGATGAACACCGTTCCCGTTGGCTTGAAGTGCTCCTGCTCCTCGGCCGGCACGCCCGGATCATGAGTCACCGCGACCTCCTTCTCGGTCATGTCCCAACCCCGCCATCCGCCCAGAGGGGGTTCGTTTTCACGGGGCCGCTCTCCCCGGCCGCCTCCATCCGGCAGCCATCGGTTCGAGACGATAGCGTGTGCGGCACAACCGCCATAGGGAAGGCGTAGGAGTGGAGCGTCCGGCGGCTCACCGACCAACGCAGCGCTTGCTGATCAGCCTCTCCGCGACAGCGGCCTGCCTGATGGTGCCGCTCGTGGCCATTGCCCAGACGGCTCAAACAGATGCCGACGTGGAACTGATCAAAGCCGGTGCGTCGGCCTACGAGGCGAATTGCGCAGGGTGCCACCTGGCCGATGGGTCGGGTCTCCCGGGAACCATCCCCCCGCTCAAGGACAACCCCCGCAGTGAAGACGCCGCATACGTCGCCGAAGTCATCGTCAACGGCCTCGCCGGGGAGATCGAGGTCGCCGGGATCGAATACGACGGCCAGATGCCTGCCTTTCCGTCGCTGGACGAGGATTCGGTTGCATCCATCGTCGCCTTCGTGGTGGCCGGCCTGGTGGTGCCCGAACCCTCCACACAGTCCACTGTCGCCTCGGCCCCACCGGGGACCGCTGGCCCGGCAACCGACGATGAGCTGAGCATCGGCGCCTCGCTCTACTCGACACAGTGTGCGTCCTGTCACCAGGCAGGAGGGGTGGGTCTGTCGGGTACCTTCCCACCGCTCGTCGACAATCCGCGTGTGGCTGACACCGACTACATGATCGAGACCATTCGAAACGGCCGGCAGGGTGAGATCGAAGTCGCCGGGGTCGTCTACAACGGCGTGATGCCTGCGTTCCCGGGTATCGGCGAATCCGACCTCGATGCCCTCGTGGCCTACATCCAGAGCGGGTTCCAGGCGCCGTCGGCGCCCGTCGAGTCCTCCGGTACCGCCCTCCCGGTCGCAACCGGAGCCCTTCCCGAACTCAGCAGCCTGGCGATTCTCGCCGCCTTCGCTTTGGCATTCGCCGCCGGGGTCTTCGTGCTGTGGCCCCGTCTCACCACCGCGGTGGACCGGTTGGAGATGCCCTGGCTCGACGCCACCCTCCGTTCGGTCGTCATCGTCCTGTTCTTCATCGTCGGCACGGCGGTCATCCCCTCCGCCGTCCTCAAGTCGGGAACGGTCGGGCGCCTCGACCGCATCGTCCAAGATCTGATCGGATCGGGACTGTGGTTTGGTGCGCTGCTGGCAGGGCTTGCGGCACTGTGGTGGGCCCATCGGGAGAACCGCATCTGATGGTGGCCGAGCTCGAGTTCTTCGACGAGAACATCCCTTGCCTGGCGGCCTGCCCGGTGCACACCAACGCGGGAATGTACGTGGCCGCCATCGCCGACGGAGACGACGAACTCGCCTACCTGACCGCCCGCCTCCCCAACCCGTTTGCCTCGGTCTGCGGCCGTGTCTGCGCAGCTCCATGCGAAGACGCCTGCCGGAGAGGTGAGATCGACCGTCCGATCGCGATCCGAGCCCTCAAGCGTTTCGTGACCGAACAGTTCGGCACCGAGACCGGCAACGGGCGGGTGTGGGAGAAGGTCGCCGCCCCACCGGCCGTCAGCCTCCCGCAGAGCATCGGTGTCGTCGGCGGCGGACCGGCCGGGATGGCATGCGCCCACGACCTGCGCCGCCTCGGTTATCAGGTGACCGTTTACGAGGCCACGGACCGCATGGGGGGTGCGATGTGGCTGGGGATCCCCGAGTACCGCCTCGATCGTGGCGTACTCCAGGCCGACATCGACGCCATCATCGACCTCGGCGTCGAGGTGCGCTACAACACCAGGCTCGGCCACGACATCACCCTCGAGGAGCTGCAGGAGCGGCACGACGCCGTGTTCCTGGCCATCGGCGCCACCCTGGGCCGCGGCCTCGACATCGAAGGCGGCAAGGCCGACGGGGTGTTCAAGGCCATCGAGTTCCTGATCAACATGAATCGCGGCTTCAGCGTGGAGGTCGGCGAGAGGGTGATCGTCATCGGAGGCGGCGACGTGGCGATGGACGCAGCGAGGACCGCTCTGCGTGCGGCCGAGTACCGGGGCCAGGACCAGGGCGGGTCCGGAGAGACCCAGGCCGTGGCTCATGACTACGACCTCCCCGAAGATGCCGCCGTCGCCACGCTGTCCATCGACGCCGCTCGTTCAGCCGCCCGCGCCGGAGCCCTGAGTGTGACCGTGATATCACTCGAATCGGCCGAGGAACTACCTGCCCACGACTTCGAGGTCGATGAGGCCAAGCACGAGGGGATCGCCTTCGTCCACCGGCGTGGTCCCGCCCGGATCCAGGTCGAGGGGAACCGTGTCACCGGCCTCGAGACCGTCGGCGTCAAGTCGGTCTTCGACGAGGACGGCAGGTTCGCTCCGGTGTTCGACCAGTCGGACATCGAAAGCTACCCGGCCGACACCGTCATCCTGGCCATCGGCCAGGCCATCGACCTGGACGCCCTCGGCGACACCGGAGTCGAGATCAGTCCCCGACGCACAATCGCGGTGGATGTCGAAACCGGCCGAACCTCGATCGAAGGGATCTGGTCCGGCGGCGACGCGGCCAAGGGCCCCCGTACCCTCATCGACGCTATCGCCGACGGCCGCAAGTCTGCCGCCGACATCCACCGACACTTCGGGGGCGAGACGGCCGAACAGCAGCCGGGCCGCATGATCGAGTTGAAGCAGTTCCACCGCTCGACCGATTCTTACGACAGGTGGGATCGGCTGGAGGTGCCGACGCTGGAGACCGGCCGCCGTATCGGCTTGGCCGAGGTCGAGCTCGGTTTCACAGAGCAACAGGCGCGCTGTGAAGCCGCCAGGTGTCTCAGATGCTTCGCAAACATCCTCCTTGACGTGGACAAGTGCGTCCTGTGCGCCCTCTGTGCCGACGTCTGTCCGCTCGACCTCATCACACTCGTCCCTGCAACCGAGGTCGGAGGTACCGCGGGTACCGCCTTGTTGCTCGACGAGTCGAAGTGCATTCGTTGTGCCCTGTGCATCGAACGTTGTCCCCCCGCCGCCCTCTCCATGGGCGTCTGGACCGGAGTAGGAGTCCCAGCATGACCCTGATGGACAAGCCGAGCCTGTTGGACCGGCTCAGGCAGAGCGAAGTCGGCAGATCGATCTGGCGCACCACGGATCGAGTCACTCCCCGTGATCGGGCCGCCGCCCACTGGTCTTCTTTCTTCCTGCACATCTACCCGGTGAAGATGCGCAGGGAGGAGATCATGATCCGGTACTCCTGGTACCTCGGCGCCATCTCGACGGTGCTGTTCGGGTCGCTGGTGGTCTCCGGCATCTATCTGATGTTCTTCTACGTGCCGAGCCCGGGCCAGGCATACACCGACATACAGACGATCCAGACCGAGGTGGCATTCGGCCAGTACATCCGCAACGTCCATCGCTGGTCCGCCCACCTGATGGTGCTGGCCGTGGCCGCCCACATGGCGAGGGTGTTCTATCGCGGTGCCTACAAGAAGCCCAAGGAGTTCAACTGGGTGATCGGCGTAGTATTGCTCCTCCTCACGCTGCTCCTGTCGTTCACCGGGTACCTGCTGCCCTGGGACCAGCTGGCGTTCTGGGCTGTCACAGTGGGCACCGAGATGGCCGGCTACGTCCCGCTGATCGGCGAGTTCGTGAAGGAGATGCTCATCGGCGGCTCGACGGTGGGGGCAGCCACTCTCCTGCGGTTCTACGTCCTGCACGTGGCCGTGCTACCGGCCGCGCTGGTCGTGGTGCTCAGCATCCACCTCTGGAGATGGCGCAAGGACGCCATGCTCGATATCGACAGGAGTGAACCCGATGTCTGATGACCGACCCGTGATCCTCCCCGGAAAGCCCCAGGTCGAGGGCGGCCGCCGGGTCCTTGGCATCGTCCCGGGCACCCCTGCGGCCGGCGTCAGGAAAGACCCCACCGACCAGGACTCGGTGATGGTGTGGCCACACCTGCTCGTCCGCCACGGAGTCGCTGCCATGGCGGTCTTGCTCCTGGTGCTGTTGATATCGGTGTTCTTCGATGCGCCCCTCAAGGACGTAGCCAACCCGTCGCTCACGCCCAACCCGGAGAAGGCGCCCTGGTACTTCGCGGCTCTCCAAGAACTGCTTGCCCACTTCCACCCGCTCGTTGGCGGCGTGCTCGTGCCCGGCGCCATCGTCATCGGGATGTTCGCTCTCCCCTACCTGGATCGGAGCGAATACCTACAGCCCCGTCACCGCAAGGTGGCGGTGATCACGTTCACGATCTTCCTGGTCACGTGGATAATCCTCACCCTGATCGGCTTCGCCTTCCGCGGCCCGAACTGGGGATGGGTATGGCCCTGGATCGAATGGCACGGTGAACTATGAGCGACGAGATCAAGAGAAGACAGTTCCTGGCGAACGCCTGGAAGACCGGCCTGGGCTTGATCGGGGTGGCGGGCGCATGGACCTCGTGGGATCTGTTGCAGCCACTTCCAGGTACCGGGTTTGGCGGGAAGGTCCGGGCGGTTCCGGCTGCATCAGTGCCCGACACCGGGGTCGTCGAGATACCCGCGGCGCGCTCATTTCTCGCTCGTATCAACGGCGAGATCGTGGCCATCAGCGAGAAGTGCACGCATCTCGGATGCCGGACCCCCTATTGCGCCACCTCGAACCAGTTCGAGTGCCCCTGCCACGGCTCGGTCTTCAACCGGGCCGGAGAGTTCCGGGAGGGACCAGCACCCAGGGGAATGGATCGCCACCCGGTCGAGATAGACGAGACCGGCATGGTCTACATAGACACCTCCGAGAGGATCGATGGCCCTCCGCCAGGGGGCGAGACCATCGACGAACCGAAGGCCGGTCCGACCTGTGCCGGGGAGGGCGGACACTGAGATGCCCTACCGCTACCGCACCGATCAGGACATCGACGCCGACACAAACCGAATCATGGTCTGGGGAGTGGTCCTCCTCGCCGCGATGGTGCTCGCCTTCCCCCTCTACCTGCTCGTGGAACCGACGAATCGGGCCGAGGCCCGCGACCTC
>JBFGRR010000008.1:0-18259 GCA_041567215.1 Acidimicrobiia bacterium
GACATCCACAACCTGAACGATCGCGCCAAACGGTTTGTGGTAGGTGTGAACGTTCGCCGGGCGTTCGAGGACAAGGAGCGCGCCGGGCAGTCCGACGAACTCCTCTTCCTGGTTCTCGACGAGTTGAATCGCTACGCCCCCCGGGAAGGCTCGAGCCCGATCAAGGAGATCCTCCTGGACGTCGCCGAGCGCGGTCGCAGCCTGGGAGTCGTGCTCATCGGTGCTCAGCAGACGGCATCGGAGGTCGAGCGCCGGATCATCTCGAACTCGTCGATCCGGGTGGTCGGTCGTCTCGACGCCGCCGAGGCCGCCCGGGAGGAGTACGGGTTCCTGACTCCGGTCCAGAGGCGCCGGGCGACCATCATCAAGCCGGGGACGATGATGCTGAGTCAGCCGGAACTGCCGGTGCCGCTCGTCCTGGAGTTCCCATTCCCCGCCTGGGCGACTCGCGCATCGGAGGCGGTCGGCGACGGCCCCGAAGATCCTTTCGAGGGCATCGAAGGCTGACCGGCTTCGCACGGCGCGGCGTCGGGCCCCGGGGCTAGGGTGCCCGCCATGTCAGAGACCCTCGTCGTCGGCGTCGACTTCTCGAAGCGGTCCGCCATGGCGGCGCGCTGGGCGATCGACCACGCGTCCAGGCTGGGCGCCGAGGTGCTCCTCGTTCACGTCGTGCACGATCCGGGGGTCGCTCCGGGGTCTTATCAGACGGCGCTGCCCACCGGGGTCACGCGGAGCATGGAGGACGCCGCCACCGAGATGATGGCCACCTTCGTCGCCGATCTCGGCCCGGTGCGCACCAGGATCGTCGTCGGACTTCCCGTGACGAGACTCATCGAGGTCGCCAAGGCCGAGGAGGCGTCGATGCTCGTCATCGGCAATCAGGGCCGCTCGGCCCTCGCTCGCCTGGTGCTCGGGTCCAAGGCGGCCCGTCTCGTCCAACTGGCCCCCATGCCGGTGACGGTGGTGAAGGAATGGGAGTGATCCTCGCTGCTGCCGAGGCCGGCAGCATCGACATGACGCTTCTCCTCATGGGCCTCTTCGGGGGTCTGGCAGTGTTCCTGCTCGGGATGGATCACCTCACCGAGTCGCTGAAGGCGGTGGCCGGCGACAAGATGCGCCTGATTCTCGGGAAGCTCACCACCAACCGCTTCATGGGCATCGTGACCGGCGCAGGAATCACCGCGGTGATCCAGTCGTCGAGCGTCACCACCGTGCTCGTCGTCGGCTTCATCAGCTCCGGGTTGATGTCGCTGTCCCAGGCGATCGGCGTGATCATGGGCGCCAACATCGGCACCACCATCACCGCACAGATCATCGCCTTCAAGGTGACGAAATACGCGCTGGCGCTGGTCGCAGTCGGCTTCGGTGTCTGGTTCTTCTCACGCAAGGAGCCGCGCCGGCACTGGGGCGGTCTGCTGATGGGCCTCGGCCTGGTTTTCTTCGGCATGGCCCTCATGGGCGATGCGATGTCGCCCTTGCGCAGCTCCGAGGCATTCGTCGACTGGATGGCCTCGATGACCAACCCGCTGATCGCCATCGGTGCCGCAGCGCTGTTCACTGCGTTGGTCCAGTCCTCATCCGCCACGACCGGCATCGTCATCGTTCTTGCGGGGCAGGGGCTGATCAGCCTCGAACTGGGCATCGCCCTGATCTTCGGATCCAACATCGGCACTTCGGTGACGGCCATCCTGGCTTCGATTGGCAAGCCTCGTGAGGCCGCCAGGGCTTCGGTGGTGCATGTTCTCTTCAACGTCCTCGGAGTCGCCGTCTTCGTCGCATTCATCGATCAACTCGCCGACGTGGTGCGCTCCATCTCCCCGTCTTTCCCGGGCCTGGCCGGCGCAGAGCGGCTGGCGGCGGAGACTCCCCGGCAGATCGCCAACAGCCACACGATCTTCAACGTGATCAACACGCTGTTGTTCGTCGGTTTCGCGTCGCAGTTGGCGCGTTTCGCCGAGAGGCTGGTTCCGGACCGGCCCTTGGAGGAGGAGGAGAGAGTCCGGGCCCGCTACCTCGACGACGCGCTCCTCTCCACTCCGGTACTGGCACTCGATCGGGCCACCATGGAGATGGCCGATCTGGCCAAGAGGGTTCGGGACATGCTGGTTGCGGTGCTTCCGGCCGTGGTCGAGGGCACCGAGGCCGACCTCGCCTCCGTCGAGAAGATGGATGACGGTATCGACGCCTTGCACGCAGAAATCCTCACCTACCTGGGGAAGGTGAGCCAGACACGTCTCAGCGCCTCGGAGACGGACGAGTTGATGCGGTTGATGGAGGCGACCAACAACCTCGAAGCGATCGGCGACATACTCGAGACCAACCTCGTGGCCCTCGGAAGATCACGCCTCGCCAGCAAGGTGGTGGTTTCCGAGATGACCAAGGGTGTGATCGGCGAGTTCCACGCAGCCACCGTCAGAGCGCTCGACCTGGCTCTGGATGCGGTGCAGAACGGCAATGTCGAGTCGGCGGTGATGGCCAACTCGATGAAGGACGAGATCAACGCCTTGGCCGAGGCCGCCGCTGCGCATCAGGCGCGCCGGTTGGTCGCCGAAGAGCCGAACCGTGTCACCACATACAAGCTCGAGACGGACGTGGCCGAGCATCTGAAACGGGTCTACTACTTCACGAAGCGAACAGCCCGGGCGGTCCTGCCGATCCTGGAGAGAAGTTCCACCTGAGCGGCGATCTACGATCGCAGAGATGAAGATCCTCCACACCGGCGACTGGCACGTGGGTCGCACCATTCGCGGTCGTAGCCGGGCCGCAGAGCACGTGGAGGTGCTCGGTGAGATCGCCGCGATCGCCGAGACGTCGAGTGTCGATGTGGTGCTCGTCGCAGGCGATGTGTTCGACACGGCAGCTCCCAGTCCCGAATCCGAGCAAATCGTCTACCGGGCGTTGCGGGATCTCGCGCTGGTGGCGCCGGTCATGGTCATCGCCGGCAACCACGACAACCCGGGGCGGCTCGAGGCGGTGGCACCTTTCCTGGAACTCGGCCGCGTCGAGGTCCGGTCGCGCCTCGCAGGTCCGGATCGGGGCGGGGTGAGAGACGGCTTCGCCGGGTTGCCGCTGCGCATCGCGGCAGTGCCCTTCGTGAGCCAGAGAGGAATAGTGAGGGCCGAGGAGCTCATGTCCGCCGACACCGGCGAGCACGGTGGGATGTACTCCGAACGCCTCGCCCGGGTGCTGGCGCGACTGTGCGCGTCCATGGATGACGAGAAGGTCAATGTGGTCGTGGCGCACCTCATGGTGCACGGGGGTGTTCTCGGTGGGGGTGAGCGGTCGGCCCACACGGTCTTCGAGTATTCGGTTCCTTCCGGGGCCTTCCCGGGGCACCTCTCCTATGTGGCGCTGGGTCACCTGCATCGCCCCCAGCGGATTCCCGCCTCACCCCCGGTCTGGTATGCGGGATCCCCGCTGCAACTCGACTTCGGGGAGGCGGACGACGAGAAGGGGGTGCTGGTCATCGATGCCGAGCCGGGCCTTCCCGCCTCGGTGGAACAGATCGCGATCACCGGGGGACGGAGGCTGAGGCGGATACGGGGGAGTCTCGCCGAGATCGAGGAACTCGTGGGCGTGACCGGCGACGACTACATCAAGGTCGAACTGGAGGAGAAGGCGCGTGCCGGGCTGGCGGACGAGGTGCGGGCGATGTTCCCCGAAGCAGTGGACATCGTACTGTCCGGGGTGAGCGAAATACCCGACGAGGTGGGCCCTGCCCGGCTCGGCCGTGACCCGGTCGAGTTGTTTGGCGAGTACCTGACCTCCCGAAACGCCGAGGACCCGGCCGTGCTCACTCTCTTCTCCGAGCTCCTGGCGGAGGCGCATGAGACCTAGGAGCCTCGAGGTCGAAGGGCTCGGTCCATTCAGGGAACGGGTCGAGCTCGGTTTCGAAGATTGTGACCTGTTCGCCTTCACCGGTCCGACCGGCAGTGGCAAGAGTTCCCTCGTCGATGCGATGGTGTTCGCGTTGTACGGGTCGGTGCCCCGCTACGGCAAGAGAGGCGTGGCCCCGGTCGTCACCCAGGGCCGGCTGCAGGGAAGGGTGCGCCTCGTCTTCACGCTCGGGGCACACGAGTACACCGCGGTCCGCTCGGTTCGTCTCGACGCTCGAAAGAGAGTCAATCAGGAGGCGCGTCTCGAGCGGGGAGATCAAGTGCTGGCCGGGTCCCCACCCGAGGTGACCGAAGCCGTCGAGGCTCTGATCGGTCTCGACTTCGACCAGTTCACCAAGTGTGTCGTGCTTCCTCAGGGCGAGTTCGACGGATTCCTGCATGCAAAGCCGGCCGACCGCCAGGGTCTGCTGGTGGCGTTGCTCGACCTCGGCATCTACGACCGCGTGGCCGAGAGCGCCCGGATCCGCCAGGCTGCCGCCGACGGTGAGGTGGCTGCGATCGAGCGACGGCTCCGATCGGCCGAGGAGGTGACCCCCGAGACTCTCGCTTCTGCCGAGAAGCACGTGGCGGCACTGGAACGACTGCTCGAGCGCGTGGAGGCCGCAGTTCCCCGCCTGGAGGCACTCGGCACCGAGAGAAGCGCTGCTGCCGAGGAGGAGGCGAAACTCGCCAGGAGGCTCCAGCGTCTCACGGAAGTGCGAGTGCCAGAGGGCTTGGCAGGCCTGGCCAAGCGGCTGGACGAACTCCGGGAAGAGGTGACGGTCTGGGAGAAGAAGGGCACGGAGGCGGAAGCCTCGGTGGCGGCCGCAGAGGACTCACTCGCCTCCCTCCCCGAGCGCGCCGACCTGGTGTCCCTGCGGGATCGCTGGAGGCAGCGCAGCGCGGTGACGGAAGAGATAGCCGAGCTCTCTGCTCGTACCCAGGAGTATGCCGAGGTCCTCGAGGCGGCGCGCAGGTCCCACGAGATTGCCAGAGAGCGCCTCGAGCGGATTCGTCGGGAGCACGAGGCGGCGCACCTGCGGGCCGGTCTGGAGGTGGGCGAACCATGTCCGGTGTGTCTGCGCGACATAGAGGCGGTGCCCACGGCGGAGGAGCCCGGAGCGCTCACCGACGCCGAAGCCACCGAGCATGCGGCATCCCAGGAACTCGTGAAGGCCGACCGGGACCACACCTCTGCGGTCGCCAGACTCGCGGCGTCCTCGAAGAGCCTCGAGGCCCTGATCGCAACGCTCGAGTCCACCCCCGGCGAGATCGACGCGACTCTCGCGAAGATCGATGCTCTGGTGGATGCTCGGGCGCTGGCGAGGTCCCAGCGGGACGAAGCTCGCAGGAAAGCCGCGCGAGCCCGGGCCGGTCTCGAAGCGCTCGGGGCCGAGGAGCGCGCCGCCAAGAGGGACCTTCAGCGGGATCTGCTCGTTCTTGCGGAGATGGATCCCCCTGCGCTGGACGTGGACGATCTGGCCGGCGCCTGGGAGGCGCTGACCGGGTGGGCGGCGGAGTCGCTGCCGGGCCTCGAGGCGCTGAGAGAACGGGCGCTGCAGAAGGTGGCCGAGCTGGAAGCGGGTATCCGGGAGACCACCGGGAAGCTCCAGGACGCCTGCGTCGAGGCGGGAGTCGAAGTCGCGGGTCGATCCATCAGGGACGCGGTGGTCACCGCCCTGGCGACGTCGCGTGCTCGTCGGGAGCAGATGGGGGAGCGTGTGGAGGAGGTCCGTCAACTCGGCCTCGAGCGAGACAAACAGGCGGTGAAGGCCACCGTGGCCAAGGCTCTGGCCGGTCATCTCCGGGCGAACAACTTCGAGAAGTGGCTCCTCGACGAGGCGCTGAGGGTGCTCGCGGATGGGGCCAACCGGCGTCTGGCCGAACTCGCCCGGGGCCAGTACTCGTTGTCGCTCGACTCGAAGCTCGATTTCGAGGTCATCGATCACCAGGCCGCCGACGAGCGCCGTTCGGTGCAGAGCCTCTCCGGGGGTGAGACTTTTCTCGTGTCGCTCGCCCTGGCGCTGTCCCTCGCCGACCACATCGCCGAGATGTCGGCAGTCGGCACGTCCCGGCTGGAGGCCATATTCCTCGACGAGGGTTTCGGCACACTCGACCCCGAGTCCCTCGAGGCCGTTGCCTCGGTCATCTCGGAGATCGGTGCGGGGGGCAAGATGGTCGGGATCATCACCCATGTGAAAGAACTCGCCGAGATGGTTCCCTGCCGCTTCGAAGTGAAGAAGGACGCCGTCTCGGCGCGCGTTCGGCGACACGACTCATGAAGTTCGCCGTCGAATCCTGGGCACCCGAGTACGGAGTTCCCGCGCAGACGTCTGAATCTGCTCAGCCTGCAGACGTGACGGTCGAGGTCGGTCTCGACTCCTGGGGGCAGATGCTGCCCGATGTGGATCCCGCCTCCGATGTCCTCTTCGTCGACGGTGTGAGGCGGGTGGACGCCAACGTGTGGATCGACGTCCCCGGCTCGGCGCCGGCTCTCGGCTTGTGCGCGGTCTATGCAGCCGGAGCGGTCCGATGCGGCGATCAGGCCGAGGTGGTCGAGACCGCGGTGGAGCGGGGCCTCTTCACGTCCGCTCCCGGAGCCGAGGACGTGGTCACCGCGCACGGCGTGTACCAGGTCCGCGCAACGCCGGGTGGGACGCCCGAGGAACTGTGGCTGGGGATCCAACAGCGGATGGGGGATCTGGAAGGGAGGGTGGCGGCCAGATGGTCGGGCGAGGCGGTGGTGGTGGTCGATGGCCCGCTGTCACATCGCAGGCACGTCGCCGGGGCCGTCGGGTACATCAAGACCCAGCATGTCCAGTACCTGCCCGACGATCTCCAGGCTTCTCTGCCACGTCTGGCGGCGGGCCGGCGCACACCACTGTTCCTGATCGGGGGCGGGTGGAGCAGGTACTCCTGGTACGCGAGGCTGGCAATCGGTGAGAGTCCGCTTTCGGGAATCGTCAGATGCGAGATCACGGCCGACCACCCGGTCGGTGAGGCGGCGCGTATCGCCGACCGGATCACCGCCACGCTTCCTCGATTTGCATCCGAGTCACACAAGGATCCCCGTGCCCCGCAGAACCTCTACCCGATCGGCGGGCTGGAGCGGGCGTTGCGGCGGATGCTCGGTGACCCTCAGCTGATGTTCAGGGCACTGCGGGTTGCTTCCCGGGCCTGAGTCTCCCGGCGGGAGGCCAGCAACGCTCCGGCGATGACCAGGATCACCCCGATCACAGCCAGGACGGTCACCCGGTCGCCCAGGAACACGACGCCGAGCACCAGTGCGACCACGGGAATCACGTAGGTGATGAAGGACGCCCTGGTGCTGCCCACCCTTCCTACCAGCGAACCCATGATCACGAAGGCGAGGCCCGTTCCCAGGACCCCGGCCGCAGCGATGGCGAGGAACGGGCCCCATGCGAAGACGGAGTCGTAGAGCCCGACGATCCCCAAGGGAGCGGTCCAGACCGCGGCGAGGCCCAACATCCTGGACATGACCGGGAGAGACCCGTACTTCTGCTGGATGGGCGCGGCGATGTTCACGGCCAGGCCGTAGCAGACGGTTGCCGCCAGGATCAGGACGACCCCGATGGCCTCGGTCCTGCCCGAGCCCATCGAGGGCAGGCTCATCGCCACCACGCCGGACAGACCGAGTAGGACTCCGGTCATCTGGGCTCCGCGCGGCATCCGGCGCAGGAGAACTGCTGCGATCGACGCGGCGAAGATCGGCATCGCACCGTTGAGCATGCCGGTTATCGCCGAGTTGATCCACTGCTGCGCGATGGGGAAGAGGGTGAACGGTATCGCCACCCACAGCATCGAGAGCGCCAGGAGGCGGGGCCAGTCCTGTCTGTCGATGCGGCGGCGCGCCCTCGGTGCGAGCACGAGGACGGCTGCTCCGAGGCCGACTCGCATCCAGGTGATCAGTCCAGGATCGAATGCCTCGAGACCGATCGCCATCAGCAGGAAAGAGGAGCCCCAGATCAGGCCGATGCCCCAGAACAGCGACCAGTCGACTGCACCGAATGCCTCCCGATTGACCCCTTCGCTGGTGGAGAAGATCCTCCGGTTCATCCCATCAATCTTCGGACGTGGTCGGGGACCTCCGCATCCGTGTGCGGATCCGGCTGCGGTTCGAGAGGTGAGAGGCGGAGCGGGACCACCCCGGCCCACACCCCGGCGGCGAGGTCGGCTGCTGCATCTGATGGAGCGCCCGTCCGGGTCTTCAACGAGAACTCCACGATCGGCACGCGCACGACCGCCGTCGAGCGGACCTCCTTGTCCGTCATCGGTCTGAGGTGCGGCCGTCTACCGGGGAGCAGCTTGTCGGTGAACGCATCCAGAACGGTGCGACGGACCCCGAGGTCGGTGACGGCCGTCCCGGTACCGAAGACCATCACCGATCGGTAGTTGGCGGAGCTGTTGAAAGCCGATCGGGCCAGAACCAGGCCATCGAGAAGCGTGACCGTCACGCAGACATCGGCTCCGGCGGAGAGCGTCTTCATGAGCCGGGACGCCGGGGAGCCGTGCAGCAGCAGGTCGTCGCCGATCCGGGCATGGAGCATGGGAACGACGGTGGGCCCGTCATCGACGAACCCCACGTGACAGAACACCGCTTCGTCGAGGACGGCATACGCTTCCTGCCGGTCTGCGGACCCGCGCTCGGGATGGCGTTCGACGGTGGTTCTCTCGGGCATCGCGAAAGGCTAGGCGATCAGCCCTCTGGCCTCGCTTCGCGAGTCATCAGTGTCAGGACTGCGTCTCTGGGATGGACGCCGTGGTGGAGCACCTGGCTCACCTGGGAGGCGATGGGCGTCTCTACGCCATGTTCTGCGGCCAGTTCGAGCACGGGGGTCACCGTCTTCACCCCTTCGGCGACCATGTTCATCTCGTTGATGATCGCGTCCAGTTTCTTGCCACGAGCCAGTGCCATGCCGACGCGGTTGTTGCGGCTCTGGTCGGACTGGCAGGTGGCGATCAGGTCTCCCATACCCGCGAGCCCGGCGAATGTCTCGGCCCTGCCCCCCATGGCAGTGCCCAGGCGGGTCAACTCGGCGAGCGCCCTGGTTATCAGGGCTGCCAGTGTGTTCTGGCCGAAGCCGAGGCCGCGGGCCATTCCGGCCGCCAGGGCCATCACGTTCTTGAGCGCTCCTGCGAGCTCACATCCGACCACGTCGGTGTTCGTGTAGATGCGGAACGTCGGGTCCATGAGAGCCGCCTGGACCGCCATCGCCGACGCCTCATCTCTCATGCCGATCACGGCCGCGGCCGGCTGCCCGATGGCCACCTCCCTTGCCAGATTCGGACCGGTCAGCACCCCGACGAGCCGGGGGTCCCGGTTCCCGTCCACGGCGGCGATCACCTGGGTCATCGATTGATTGGACCCCTGCTCGATGCCCTTCACCAGGCTCAGCAGCGGGGTCTGAGGGGGAATGGCGGGGGCGATCTTCGAGAAGACCTCCCTGAAGCCGTGAGAGGGCACGGCCATTATCACGACCTCGGCATCCTCGACTGCCACTTCGGGATCGGCCGTTGCGCGCAGGCCGTAGGGGAGCCGGATGTCGGGTAGGTAGTCGGCGTTCTCGGCGGTCTCGTTCATCGACTCCGCCAGTTCTGCCCGGCGAGCCCAGAGCACCGTCGGGTTCCTGCGGGCTGCCAGCGCGGCGACCGTGGTTCCCCACGACCCCGCTCCTATGACCGATATCCGCATCCTCTCACGCTAATGGGTCTGCGAGCCGGGCGGCAGGCGCGGTTAGCCTGCCGGCCCGATGGCCAGACTCGGAATCCTCGGGCTACCGAACACGGGCAAGACGACCGTGTTCAACGCTCTGACCGGACTCGACGCGCCCGTCGCCGCCCACCCCTTCTCCACCACCGAACCCAATCTGGGAGTGGCGCACGTGCCCGACGAAGTCCTGGATCGCGCCGCCGGCGTCGAGGGTTCCAAGAAGACGGTCCACGCCACCCTGGAACTGCTCGACCTCCCGGCGATGGCGCGGGTCGGCTCGAGCAGGGGTCTGGCCGGCCAGTTCCTCGGCAGGCTGCGCGAGATGGAAGCCCTGCTCGTGGTGCTCAGGGCGTTCGACGACGCCGGCATCCCGCACGAGGAGTCGGGACTCGACCCGGTTGCGCAAGCCGAGGAACTGCTTCTCGAGCTCGCGGTCGCCGACTCGGACGTCTTCGAGAGGAGGCTCGAACGGCTCGCGAAAGAGGCCACGGGCGACCCCTCCAAGCGGCCGGCAGCGGCTGCCTTTGCGCGCGGGGTGGAGCTGCTCTCTGCCGGGGTCGCCCTTCGCTCGGAGCGTTGGGGGGAGGATGAGCTCAGGGCATTTCGCGATTCTGCTCCCCTGACCCTCAAACCGGCGGTGTGGCTGGTGAACGTGTCCGAGGGTGCCACCTCGGACGCCGTGGAGTCGGTGGGTGCGGTGGTTCCGGCCGGCGACACCGTAGTTGCGGTGTCGGCACGTCTCGAGGAGGAGGCGGCGCGCCTCGACGCCGCAGACCGCGCCGAACTATTCGAGGGTTTCGGCCTAGGCGAGGGTGCATTGGTGAGGGTCGTGCGCGCCGCATACGAGGCATTGGGGCTCATCTCCTTCTACACCCTCGGCCCCAAGGAGGCGCATGCCTGGACGGTCCGGAGAGGAGCGCTCGCCCCCGAGGCTGCGGGCAAGATCCACACCGATCTCCAACGCGGGTTCATTCGGGCCGAGGTGTCACCGATCGCCGACGTGATCTCCGCCGGCGGGTGGGATGCGGCGAAGAAAGCCAACCTCGTCCGGGTCGAGGGCCGGGAGTACGTGGTGACCGAGGGCGACGTGATCGTGGTCAGGTTCTCGATCTAGGTATCGTCCCGGCCGATGCTCCTTGCCAGTACGGCATTCAACGCGCCGCTGAGCGAGCACGAGGTCCTCGTGTTCCTGGTCCAGCTCGTCCTGTTGGTCGGACTGGCCCGTCTCCTCGGCGGGATCGTGAAGGCGGTGGGCCAGCCTGCGGTGGTGGGCGAACTGCTCGCCGGGGTTCTCCTCGGACCATCGGTCTTCGGGAAGCTCGCTCCCAGTGCCCACGAGTGGGTGTTCTCGGAAGAGGCGGTGCAGTCGGTGATCTTCGGACTCGCCTGGCTGGGAGTCATCTTCCTCCTGATCGTGATCGGATACGAGACCGATCTGGGGATCATCGCTCGCTTCCGGAGAGCCGCGTTGTCGGTGTCCGCCGGTGCTCTGTTCGTTCCGCTGGGGGCGGCGGCCATAGCCGGATTCCTGGTGCCATCCTCGTTCGTCGGTGAGGGCGCCGAGCGTTCCGTCTTCGTCGGTTTCTTCGCGCTGGCGCTCGCCGTCTCGGCGTTGCCCGTTGTGGCCAAGATCCTCCAGGACCTCGGGTTCCTGAGGAGGAACTTCGGCCAGATAACCCTCGCAGCCGGTATGACGATGGATGCCGTCGGCTGGCTGTTCCTCGCGGCACTGTCGGGAATCGCCCAGGACGGGTTCGACCTGGCCCTGCTCGGACGGTCCTTCGGGGGCCTCGCCGTGTTCGTCATCCTGGTGATCACCGCAGGACGCTGGTTCCTCGACGGGATCATGCGCTGGGTGTTGGACCGGGGCTCGAACCTGACCGCTGCCCTCACGGTCACCGTCGTCGCCGCGCTGGCAGGCGCGGCCGTGACCCAGGCGCTGCGGCTGGAGGCGATCCTCGGTGCGTTCCTGGTTGGCATCCTCCTCTCGACGCTGCGACACCAGATCGCGCAGGTCGAACACCACCTCGAGGTGGTCACCGCCTCTCTCTTCGCCCCAATCTTCTTCGCCTTCAGTGGTCTGCGGGTCGACATCGGGCTCCTCAACTCGGGGGAGGCGATCGCCTGGACCATCGGATTGGTGGTCATGGCCATCGCCGCCAAGATCGTCGGCACGGTGATCGGCGGGGTCTTCGGAGGTGTGAGAGGCAGGGAAGCTTTCGCGCTCGGCTCCGGCCTGTCGGCGCTGGGAGCCATGGGAATCGTCGTCGCCATCGTCGGCCTCAACCTGGGTGTCATCTCCGAGACGGGTTACACGGTCCTGGTCCTGGCGGCTCTCGTCACCTCGGTGGTTGCGCCCCAACTCCTAAAGGCAGTGGTCTCCGGATGGGCGATACCTGAAGAGGAGCAGGTGAGGATCGAGCGCGAGGCGATCCTCGAGGCCTCGGAGATCCTCGGCAGCCGGCGCATCCTCCTCCCCACCCGCGGTGGCAAGAACAGCCAGTACGCGGCGCGGGTCATCACCCACGTCTTCGACGATCCCGATGTCACCGTGCTTGCCGTAGACGTCGTCAAGTCCTGGACACAGAGACTCCTCCACCGGGTGAGGCCTGGCCAGTCCGATCCCACGGACGTGCTCGGCGAACTCGAAGGTGTTCGTCACCGGATGGTGAGAAAGACGGCGAGAGACCCGGCAGCGGCCATCGCTCGCGAAGCAAGGCTTGGCTATGACCTGGTCCTGCTCGGAGCCACCGAGGAGGAACGCGACGGCATCGGTGTGTTCTCCACCGTGGTGGACAGGGTCCTGGGGGGGATCGACATCCCATCGATCATCGTGCGACTTCCCGCTGCTACCGCCGATGACGAGATGATGGAGCTCCCGCGCCGCGTCCTGGTCCCGGTGGTGGCGAGCCGAGCCACCCGGGCAGCCGAGGAATTGGCCTACTCATTGCTCAAGGAGACGGGGGGACGCGCTTTCGCCCTCCATGTGGTCAATCGGCCGGAAGGTCAGGGGATCGTCCTCGACGCGGTCGCTGTCGAGGCAGCCGTCCGGGCCGGCCAGGAGATGGTCACCGCGGCTGCGGCGTTCGGCGAACGGCTCGGCGTCGTTGTCGAGAGCGGTATCAGGGTCGCCCCCAACCCGGCGGCGGAGATCGTCGACGTGGCCAACGCCGGAGCTTTCGACCTGGTGGTCATCGGGGCCGCCAACAAGCCTCTCAGCAATCGTCCGTTCTTCGGCCATCGGGTCACCTACATGATCGATCATTTGGAGATCCCGCTGGCGGTGGTGGCGCTCCCGACACGCTCCTAGAACCCCGGCCGGACGGCTCAGCGCCAGTCGTGGGTGACGGTGTCCTTGCCTGCTTTCTTGGCCTGGTACATGAGGGAGTCTGCGCCGCCGATGAGCTGGTCGACCGATGGTGGGGCCGCGGAGTAGGTGACGCACCCCACGCTCACGGTGACGTCGAGGTCGGAGCCGGCCATGGCCTCGTGGAGCGCCTCCTGGAGTTTGGCGACTGCGGCTATTGCCGCTTCCCCGCTCGTCTCCGGCATGAGCAGGGCGAATTCGTCTCCGCCGAGGCGCCCGAGGGTGTCGGACGACCGGATGTTGGCCTGGATCGTCGCGGCGATGGACCGGAGAAGCGTGTCGCCCCGTTGATGTCCGAATCGATCGTTGACGTCCTTGAAATCGTCCACGTCGAGGTAGGCGATGCTGATCGGGTGCCCGTATCGGCGGGCACGATGCACCTCCAGGTCTGCGACATCCGAGAAGTGTCGAAGGTTGGCGAGGCCGGTGAGTTGGTCTTGCCTGGCCAGATGCTCCTGCCGCTTCAATGCCCCGTGCAGAACCACCAGGAGCGATGCCACGGTGAGAAAGAACCCGAGCCTGACCGCGGCATTCCACACGGGGATCAGGGGGTGGGAGTAGACCGTGCCACCCAGCCTGTCGGCCGAATACCAAAGCGTCGCGCTGGCGAAGGCGACGCCGAACGCCGGGTTTCGGCCAGCGAACCAGGCCGTATAGCCGACCGGCAAGAGGAAGAAGATCGACACGGACAGTTCCCGCCCCGTCACCAAGTCGATTGCGGCTACCGCGGCCACTCCGCAATAGGCCACGACGACGATCCTCCACCGTGGCCACGTTCCCATCCACGCCTCCGCTCGACCCATCCAGGCGGGTACGGGCCTGTGGTGGTTGTTCGGCTGCGTGTCGGACCTTCCGTCGGCGGTCGGCATTATGCCTCGCCGCGAGCAACAGGACGCGGATGGAACAGCCGCTTCCTCGGCACCGTATCGCCCTATCGTTGCCGCCCGTGACAGATCGACTCACTTCACTGCTGGATGCCCTCCCGCCACCGGTTGCGGTGCTGGTCGCTGCGATGCTGCCGGTTCTCGAACTGAGGGGAGCGATCCCGTTCGCGAGGGTGCTCGGCATGACCGCCGGGCCGGCATATGTATGGGCGGTACTGGGAAACCTGGTGCCGGTCCCGTTCATCCTCTGGTGGCTCGAGCCGGTGACCAACTGGGCCGAGGATCGCTGGCCGGCTCTGCATCGCTTCTTGCAGCGGCTCTTCGCAGCGACCCGGCGCCGCCACACTGCTCGCTTCGAGCGCCTGCGGGACCTCGCCCTCATCACCTTCGTGGCCATTCCACTGCCGATCACGGGAGCTTGGAGCGGAGCCCTCGCCGCGTTCGTGTTCGGCGTCTCCAAGAAGCGGGCGCTCGGTCTGATCGCCCTCGGCGTGGCGATCGCGGGGGTCATCGTCTCGTTGGTCACCTCCGGGGTCGTCTCGGTCCTCTGAGGCCCCGCTACCATGGCCTCCGGCTTGCGAAACCGGCGCGAGAGACCCCGATCCCGGGGCGCCGAAGGGGCAACCTCCCCGGAAACTCTCAGGCGGAAGGACCGTCGGTCGAGGCCACTCTGGACCGGAACTGGGACAGGCGGGGTTTGCGTTCCGAACCTGGAGGACTGGTGGCCGAGAGATTCGCATTCCGACACCTAGGCGACACGGCGCCAGATCCCAGATTGCCGGCGGTCGGCGTCGCGGATCTCGACGAGTTGATCGACATCGCCGTCCCGGAGTCGATTCGCTTCAAGGGCCTGCTCGACCTGCCTCCCGCGCTCTCCGAGCAGGAGGCGCTTGCGGAGATCCGGGCGATCGCCTCGAAGAACGAGGTCGTTCGGTCGATGATTGGCGCCGGCTATCACGACACCGTCACCCCGGCCGTGATCCTGCGAAATGTGCTCGAGAACCCCGCCTGGTACACCGCCTACACCCCCTACCAGCCGGAGATCTCCCAGGGACGGCTGGAGGCGCTGTTGAACTTCCAGACGCTGGTGAGCGACCTGACCGGCTTCGAGGTTGCCAACGCCTCACTGCTCGACGAGGGCTCGGCGGCCGCCGAGGCCATGGCGATGTGTCTGCGGCTCGCCAAGGGTGAGGGCACACGGTTTCTCATCGCCGACGACTGCCATCCGCAGACGATCGCCGTGGTGGAGACCAGGGCGGAGCCGGTGGGTGTCGAGGTGGTCGTGGGGCCTGCGGAGAAGCTCTCGTTCGAGGGCGCATTCGGTCTACTGCTCCAATACCCCGGTACGACAGGCGCAATCATCGACCACCGGGAGTTGGTGGAGCGCGCCCACGAGGCTGGAGCGTTGGTGGTGGTGGCCGCCGATCCACTCGGGCTCACCCTTCTCACCCCACCCGGGGAGTGGGGGGCGGACATCGCGGTGGGCTCGACGCAGCGATTCGGGGTGCCGATGGGCTTCGGCGGCCCCCACGCCGCCTACATCGCCACACACGAAGCCAACGTCCGCCTCCTGCCCGGCAGGCTGGTGGGGGTCTCCGTCGACTCGCAGGGCAACCCTGCCCTGCGACTCGCCCTGCAGACGCGCGAACAGCACATCAGACGAGACCGCGCCACCTCCAACGTATGCACGGCCCAGGTTCTCCTTGCGGTGATGGCCGGTCTCTACGCCACCTGGCACGGTGCCGAGGGCCTCGTGGCGATAGCCGAGAGGGTTGCCGGCCTGGCCGATCGCCTGGCGGCATCCCTGACGGGGGCCGGGTTCACGGTCCTCCACGACACCAGGTTCGACACGGTCACTTTCGGCACCGATGGGCGTGCCGCAACGCTGGCCCAAGCCGCTCTCGATGCCGGGTTCAACGTGCGAGTCCTCGATGAGGATCTGCTCGGGGTGACCATCGACGAGACCACATCTGAAGGAGATCTCGCCGTAGTGCTCGAGGCGCTCGGGGGCATCCTCGTGGAGAAGGGGCCCTCGGGCATCCCTACCGCGCTCAGACGCACTTCGGACTTCCTCACCCACCCGGTGTTCTCCGCCTACCGGACCGAACACGAGATGCTCAGGTATCTGCGAAAGCTGGCGGACAAGGACCTGGCTCTCGACCGCACCATGATTCCTCTCGGCTCGTGCACCATGAAGTTGAATGCCACGACGGAGATGATCCCGATCACCTGGCCCGAGTTCGCCAGGATCCATCCGTTCGCTCCCGATGGCCAGGTGCAGGGCTACATGCAGTTGATCGGCGAGCTCGAGTCGCACCTTGCGGAGATGACCGGCTATGACGCCGTGTCGGTACAGCCGAACGCAGGCTCTCAAGGCGAGTTGGCCGGGCTTCTGGCGATCAGGGCATATCACCGATCCAGGGGAGACCATGAGCGTGTCGTGTGTCTGATCCCGTCGTCGGCGCACGGCACCAATGCGGCGTCGGCCGTCATGGCGGGGATGAAGGTCGTGGTCGTCGCGTGCGACGATCACGGAGATGTGGACCTCGCCGACCTGAAGGAGAAGGCGGCTCAGGCAGGGGACTCGTTGGCGGCGATCATGGTCACGTACCCCTCGACGCACGGTGTGTTCGAGCCGGGAATAGTCGAGATCTGCGACATCGTCCACGAGAACGGGGGCCAGGTCTACGTCGACGGAGCCAACCTCAACGCCCTCGTGGGTCTGGCGCGTCCCGCCGATTTCGGCGCAGATGTCTCCCACCTGAATCTCCACAAGACCTTCACCATCCCTCACGGTGGGGGCGGGCCCGGTGTGGGCCCGGTGGGTGTGAGGTCCCATCTGGCGCCGTTCCTGCCCGGCCGGGGGGTGGGCCCGGTGACCTCGGCGCCGTGGGGGTCGGCGGGGATTCTGCCGATCGCCTGGATGTACATACGGATGATGGGTGCCTCGGGGCTTCTCGACGCCAGCCGGATGGCCCTCCTGAACGCGAACTACGTGGCCAGCCGTCTGTCGGAGCATTATCCGGTCCTCTACACGGGCCGGCGAGGTCGTGTGGCGCACGAGTGCATCCTGGATCTGCGCCGGATCTCGAAGACATCGGGGGTCACGGCCGAGGACGTCGCCAAGCGGCTCACCGATTACGGGTTCCATGCCCCAACGCTGAGCTTTCCAGTCGCGGGCACGCTGATGGTCGAGCCCACCGAGTCCGAGTCCCTGACCGAGCTCGACCGGTTCTGCGATGCGATGATCGGCATCAGGGAGGAGATCAGCAGAGTCGAAGCCGGAGAGTGGCCTCGGGACGACAACCCGCTCTGCAACGCGCCGCACACTGCCGAGATGGTGGCGGCCGATGAGTGGCTGCATCCCTATCCGCGAAGCGTGGCCGCCTTCCCGGTTCCCCGTCGCTACTGGCCGCCCGTCGGGCGTCTCGACGGCGCTTTTGGCGACCGGAACCTCGTCTGTTCGTGCCCTCCGGTGGAGTCCTATTCCTGACCCGGTTTTCGCGGAACTTCCTTGACTAGCCACCCTGCGGCTGCGAGTGTGTTTGGGCCGCAGGCGTCGGTTTTACCTGCGTAAACCGCTATCGAAGAGGCAACCGAGGGTGCATTTCAAAGGGAGACTTCGCACGCTCAACGACGACGGGAGTGGCATTCCCGTCGAGCTCTCATTCGAGGACATATTCCTACAGCTGACCGCCGAGACGGGACCCTTGGGCCAGTGGCGTCTCGACGAGGTGGAACTGGAGCGACAGTCAGGGAATCGTTTCCAGCTGAGAGTCGGCGATGAGACCCTCGATTTCCTCGCTGACGACCCGCTCGGTTTCGCGTACGAGGGAATGGCGTTCTACGAGGACGTGTCCTCGAAGCTGAAGAAGAAACGCCGCTGGCGGCGCCGCAAGTCGGCCGCGGGAGCCAAACCGGCGGAGGCAGTGCCCGCCCAAGCGGAGTCTTCCACCCCGGCACCGCCATCGGTGCCCGAGGTCGCTTTCGAGCCTCCGCCGGTGGTCCGCCAACCCGAGCCGCCCAGGCCCGCGCCCGCTCCGAGGGTGGCCACCGCGCCACCGGAGCCGGTCTTCACCGCACCCGAGCCCGTCGTGGCGCCCGAGCCTGAGCCGGTGGTCGTGGCACCCGAACCCGAGCCCGCCGTGGCGCCCGAACCCGAGCCCGTCGTGGCCGGGGTCGAACCCGAGACCGCCCAGCGGGCTGTCGAAGAGGAGCCGGCCGAGGACCTGGAGTTCCAGCCGGTTCCCTCGCCGGCCAAATCCGAGCCGGTGGTGGTCGAGGTGGAGCCGGAGCCTGAGCCTGAGCCGGTGGTGGTCGAGGTTGAGCCGGAGCCGGAGCCGGAGCCGGAGCCGGAGCCGGAGGCTGAGCCCGAGCCGGTGGCGGTCGAGGTTGCGCCGGA
>JBFGRR010000009.1:0-18234 GCA_041567215.1 Acidimicrobiia bacterium
ACCAAGGAAGGCAGTTCCGACTACCGCTACTTCACCGAGCCGGACCTGGTGCCAATGGCCTTCGACCGAGACTGGATCGAGAAACTGCGAGCTTCGATCCCCGAGCTCCCTTCGGCACGCCGATCGCGCTACCGGAGCCTGGGGGTGGATGGTCAGGTGGCAGACATCCTGTCCGATGCAGGCGAGGCGATCCGCCGCCTCTTCGACGATGCGGTCGCCTCGGGCGCCGAGCCTCGTTCGGCGGCGGTATGGGCGACGGGGGAGGTCACCGCCTGGCTGCGGCGTGAGGGTCGCGAACTGAAGGACAGCGGACTCGACGGCGCGGGCTTGGCCGAGCTGCTGGCGCTGGTCGTCGATGGAACCCTGTCCGCATCGGGAGCAAAGGAAGTTCTCGATGGAGTGGCCCGGGGAGAGGGCAGCCCCGCCCAGGTGGCGGCGGCGCGCGACCTGGTTCAGGTATCGGACGCCGGTGTCATCGCCGAGGCGGTGGATGCGGTGCTGGAGGCCAACCCCGATGCGGTCCAGCGGTATCGAGCGGGAGAGGCCAAGATCGTCGGTTTCCTGGTGGGTCAGGTGATGCGCCACACAGAGGGCAAAGCCGATCCAAAGGTCGTCAACCGTCTGCTCTCCGATCGTCTTGGCTGAGGCGATCCTCTTCGACTGTGACGGCGTCCTGGTGGACTCCGAACCGGTGGCGGCGCAGGCCTGGCGGGAGACTCTCACCGCGGTGGAGGGTTTCGACCATCGTCAGTGGGTTGGCAGGACCGACCGCGAGGTGGCGTCCTTCTATGCGGATCGTATGGGAACCGATGCCCGGTCGCTGGAGCGGCGGGCCGATGCCGCCCTGCGCGCCATCCTCATCGACGGTCTTCCGCCGTTCCCCGATGGTGTGGCTGCACTGGCGCACGCCGTGGATCTGGGACGACCGGTGGCGGTGGCGAGCAACAGCCGGCGCTGGAGGCTCGATGCGGTCTTGGCCGCGGCCGGGATCGCTGTCGAGGTCACCGTCTCTTCCGATGACGTGGCCACACCCAAGCCGGCGCCGGACGTGTATCTGGCCGCGGCCGGCTTGCTCGGAGTGGATCCGGTTGATTGCCTCGTGTTCGAGGACAGCCCCTCGGGCGTGCAGGCCGCCGAGGCGGCCGGCATGCAGGTCATCGGTGTGTCCAGAGGCGGGTCCGCGGTCCCGGGGGCGCGCCACGTGACCGATGACGTCCTGGCGGCCCTCATCGCCCATGGGTAACCTCGCCGGATGGAACTGATCCCGCTCCTCGCCGGCGTCGCGGCCGTCTTGCTGGTGGTCTTCTGGATCGTCAAGAAGCTGTTCAAGCTGGCCCTCTATGCAGGGATCGCAGGTGTGATCGCCTGGTTCTGGTACTTCAACACCTGACCCATGGATTTCATCCTCGAGGTGTTGGTCGATGCATTGCGCGCCCTGGCGAGGTTCGATGCCGAGCTGGTGCGGGTGGTCGTCCTCACACTGATCGTGTCGGGTGCCGCCACCGTCATCGGGGTGTTGATCGGTGTTCCATTGGGAGCGGGCCTGGCACTGGGACGATTCCGTGCGCGACGGCTCCTCCGGCTGGCCGTCGATGTCGGCATGGGCATGCCGCCGGTCTTGGCCGGCCTGTTCCTTTTGTTGCTCTTCTGGCGCGCCGGTCCGTTGGGATCGCTGGGGCTGACGTTCACACCCGCGGCAATGGTCATCGCGCAGGTCCTCCTGGCCGTTCCGATCGCGGCGGGCGTCACCGCAGGAGCCGTCGAGGGGCTCCCCGCGCCCGCCCTCGAGCAGCTGGCGGCGTTGCGCGTTCCCAGATGGCAGGCGGGAGTCCTGGTGGTGTCAGAGGCTCGAGCGGGGGTGATCGCCTCGGTGGCCGCTTCTTTCGGGCGGGTCGTCTCGGAGGTCGGGGCCGTGCTCATCGTGGGCGGCAACATCCTCGGCGAGACCAGGGTGTTGACCACCCTGATCGTTCAAGAGTCACGGCAGGCCCGCTTCGGCACGGCGATGGCGGCAGGAATCATCCTGCTGGTGATCTCTCTGGTGGTGAATCTGGCGTTGGGCAGCCGCAACCCGGAGTGGCGACGATGATCCGCTATCCCGCAGACGGGTCGATCGTCGACATCGGCTCGTTCGACGTGGCGCCGGACGAGAGGTTGATCGTGTTCGGCCCGAACGGGTCGGGGAAGTCGACGTTGTTGCGCATCCTGGCCGGCATCCTTCCAGGCGGTGAGACGCGGGGCGCCGCATACCTCCCGCAGCATCCGTACATGTTCCGGGGCTCGGCCGGATGGAACCTGGGATTGGGCCTCGATTCCGAGCAGGCGGCCCATGCGAGTCAACTGGCCGCGGCGATGGGTGTGGACGGTCTGCTCGGCCGGCACGTCTCGGGGCTGTCGGGCGGCGAGGTCCACAGGATCGCCCTCGCCAGGGTGCTGGCCCGGCGGGATCCGCTCGTCCTTCTCGATGAGCCGCTGGCGTCGATCGACAGGGCGTCTCGGCCCGCGGTGGCCAGGCTCGTGGTTGAGGCCATCGGCGGGCGGGCCGCAGTGGTCGTGACCCACGAACTGGAAGAAGCCGTGGCGTTGGGTACCCACATGGCCGTTCTCATCGGAGGGACGATCCGGCAGCGTGGCGACATCGCCACCGTTCTCGCCCATCCCGAGGACGAGAAAGTGGCAGCGGCCGTCGGGGTGGAGAACCTCCTCTCCGGCGTGGCACGCCCCGCCGGGCCGTCCCTGACTCACGTCGTCGGTGAGATCGAGATCGTCGGCACCGGGTCCGTGCCCGAGGGCTCCGCCTGCAGGGCGGTGTTCGGGGCCGAGGCCGTGACCCTGTTCACGGGTACCGGCATCGACTTCGGCACCGCCCGCAACCATTGGCCCGGCCGGGTTACGTCGATCCGGCGGGTTGGCCGGCTATTCGAGGTCGCGGTCGACTGCGGCGCAGAAGTGGTGGCGCTGATCACCCCGGGATCGGCCGACGGTCTAGGCCTGGTGGTGGGCAGCCCGGTGGTCCTGGCGGTGAAGGCCGCAGCGGTGCGTGTGTTGTGAGGCCGTGGACCGCAGCTCTGATCCTGATGCTCGCCGCATGTTCCGGAGGCGGGAGCCGGCTGGTGGTTGGCGCAGGGACCAGTCTCGTGGACGGCGGATTGATCGACGCTCTGGCGGCGGACTACGAGGCAGCTCACCCGAACGTGGAGTTGAGCGTGGTCGGTGAAGCGACCGCCAAGGTGCTCGCCCTGGCTCGCAGCGGTGCGGTGGATGTGACGATCACCCATGCACCCGACCTCGAGGCGGCCTTCGAAGCCGAAGGCCTTGCGGCCTCCGCTGCGACGGTGTTCTCGAGCCGCTTCGTGCTGGTTGGCCCCCCCGAACGGGCTCTCACGCTTTCGGGATCCAGTGTCTCGGAGGCGTTCGCTCGCATCGCGGCTGACGGGCTCTTGTTCGTTTCCCGCGCAGACGAATCGGGAACCCATCTCGTCGAGAAGGAGATCTGGAGAGAGGCCGGGATCGACCCCACAGACCGGCCCTGGTATCTGGAGACGGGCCAAGGCATGGGTCTGACGCTGCAGGTGACGTCCGAGCGAGGCGGTTTCACTCTCAGCGAGCTCGGGACCTTCCTCGCCGCCCGTGCCAATCTGGCACTCGTCAACGCGGGTGTCACGGGTTCCAGCCTGGCCAACCCATACCGCGCCATGGCCGTGCGGGGATCGCTCGTCGAGGATGAGGCGGTTGCATTCGTCGAGTGGCTGGCGTCGGATGAGGGGCGTGACGCGCTCAAGCGCATCGACGGCCAACTGTTCGACACGACCGTCTACGAGCCCTTCGAAGAGGACCCGGCAGGGACCGGCTAGCGTCTCCGCCGTGCGCGAACGCCAGACGAAGATCGTCGCAACCATGGGCCCCGCCGTGGCTTCCGCGGAGAAAGTCAGGGGGTTGATCGCGGCCGGAGTCGACGTGGCCCGGCTCAACTTCAGCCACGGCGACCATGATTTCCACGCCCAGTTCGCCGAATGGGTTCGTGAGGCGGCCAAGGCCGAGGACAGGGTCGTTGCCATCCTCCAGGACATCCAGGGACCGAAGATCCGGGTCGGTTCGTTCCCGGGCGGGGCGGTGGCCCTCGCACCGGGGTCCACCGTGGAGATCACCTCCGGCAGGGGTCTCGCCGCCCCGGGTTCGATCGAGATCGACTATCAGTTCCTGATGGAGGACGTCGAGGCGGGCGAGCAGATCCTCCTCGCAGATGGCTTGATACGCCTCGTGGTGATCGAGACCGGCAAGGAGTCGCTCACCGCCAGGGTCATACAGGGGGGTGTGCTCGCCGACGGCAAAGGGGTCGCATTCCCGGAGACCAACCTGCGGGTGCCGGCGATGACGGCGAAGGACGAGGTGGATCTCGCCTTCGGAAGGGAGATCAAGGTCGATTACGTGGCCGCTTCCTTCGTGAGGACCGCCGAGGACGTGGCGATGATCAAGGAGCAGGCGGGCCGGGCACCCGTGATAGCCAAGATCGAACTTGCGATGGCCTACGAGAACCTCGACGAGATCATGACCGTCGCCGACGGCCTCATGATCGCCCGGGGGGATCTCGGCGTCCAGGTGCCGCTGGAGCAGATACCTCTGATTCAGACCGACATCCTCAAGCGGGCGAACGCGGCCGGGTTGATATCGATCACGGCCACGGAGATGCTCGAATCGATGACCAAGGCGTCCCGGCCGACCCGGGCAGAGGTGACCGACGTCGCCAACGCCGTCCTGAACGGCACCGATGCGGTCATGCTTTCGGCGGAGACCGCGGTCGGCGACTACCCGGCCCTGGTCGTTCAGACGATGTCCCGGATCTGCGCCGAGGTGGAGAAAGGGGACCGGCGCGATCCTCAGGTCGAGTTCATCACGAGTGGAGGGAGGGTCGCCTCTGCCGTGGCCCGCGCCGCCGTCGAGGCCGCCATCGATCTCGACGCCACGACGATCGTGGCCTTCACAGAATCCGGGAGCACCGCCAGGATCATCTCCCAATACCGACCGCGGGCTCGGATCATCGCGTTCACTCCCGAGAGAGGCACGCTGGCGCGGATGGCCCTGTACCGCGGCGTGAGGGCTTTCCACGCCAACCGGCGCGAGTACACCGACGTCATGATCGCGGCGGCCGAGAAGTTCCTCGAGAAGAGAGGTCTGTGCAAGCGGGGCGAGATCGTGGTCATGGTCGCCGGCACCCCTCCCAACCAGCAGGCGTCGACCAATCTCATGAAGGTGCACGTGATCGGCGAACGGGACGCCGGGGCCAGGTCGCTGAAGACCGGGCGCACCGCGCCCGAGGGCGGCCGCCGCAGTTAGCATCCCCTCGATGGGCCAGACCATTGAGATCCTCAGTACCACCGCTGTCGGCAACACCTTGCTGATCAACTCCGACCGCAGCCTTGCCGGCCAGGACGGAGTTGCCTTCGTGAGTGCGATCGGGGCAGGGCGCGCCACCGGTGCCCCGGCCATGCTCGCCACGAGGCTCTTCGAAGCCGATCCGGAAGTGGACCACGTGTTCGTGATGTCCAATTCGGTTTCGGTCGGGCGTAGGAAGGCCTGGTCGGATGAAGCGATCGAAAAGGCCAGATCGGTCGTCTCGGGGTTGTTCAGCTTCTACGGCTGACTGGTGGTCGTCGTCGGGATCGTCGTCGAAGTGGTGGTGGTGGTGGGGCAGGTGATCTCGGAGTCGGGCACCATGCAAGGGTGCACCTCGATGATCTCCCGCTTGGCGAGATAGCGCACCGTCCACTCGTCGATCTTCTCGACACCGTTCTGGACGATGGTCCTGGTCACCTTTACCGACCACCCGGCAGCGGGCTTCTGCACCACGCGCTGCTCATCCACCTCGATCGGCTCCTCGGCTGCACGTATCTCGGTGCGGGGCTCGGTGGGGGCGAAGCGTCCGGACACCGAGGACGAGACCACCCTGGCGTTGGCGCCACCTTCGGCGACCACCGTCAGCTCAGTCCGGCCACCCCGCTGCTCTCCGACGACGATCCTTCCGTCGTTGTCTCCGAAGAACTTCACGGTGATGGACGTGTCGGTGTACTCGGTGACGATCAGGAGGGCCGTCGGGTAGTCGTTGCGGAACTCGAGCCTGGGCAGCGGCCATGAGATGGTTGCCTCGATGCCCTCTGGGTAGCGGCTGAAATAGAAGCTGTGGGGACGGTGACTGATGTCCTCCAGGCCTCCCCAGAAAACCGCGTTGTAGAAGGTCGTGGCGAACTGGCTGACTCCACCGCCCACCGTCCTCACCAGCTCGCCCTGGATGATGGTCCCGTCTTCGAGGAAGCCCCGTTCCACGGTTCGCTCACCGACGTGGTCGTTCAGTTCGAAGGTCTCTCCGGCCGGGACGATCGCCCCGGTCACGGCGTCGGCGAAGAGGTGGATGTTGGTGACCCGGTTCTGACAGCAATCGTGATAGGTCGTGAACTGGGAGATGAGGTGCTTGATCCCGAGCGCCTCGAGTGATTCGGTGGTGATCGCCGGCTCGGCCCCCTCCTGGAATGGGAGAACACCCACCCGCACCGAGGTGCCGGCCACCGCTTCGAGGGCGGCGGCCGTCCGCTCGGCGTCGATGAGGGTGCCGACCTTGCCGGGCACGATGCGGACTTCGTTGCCGCTGACCTCCAGGACGGCGTCGATCGGCGGCAGTTCCAGATCGGATCGACTGGCATCGAGAGTCCGGCCGACCTCGTCGACATCGAAGTAGAGCCGCATCGATCCGTTCGCCGGCTCCGAGCGCAGGGCAGTGGCGAGGTCCGCCGGCGTGAAGACGATTGAGGCGTTGCGGTTGGCTGCTTCGAGGGTGATGGGTGCGGACAGCCAGAGCCTGGCCGTGGCGACGGCGTTGTCGATGGCCGCAGGAGTCAGGGTCGGGAAGCTCGCGAGGACCGGCAGGGCGACTGCCTGATCCGAGTCGTCGGCGATGGCCGCGGAGATCAGGGAAGGAGCATTGTTGCGATCGATGCGCCGGCCTGCCCTCGGGTATTGGGCCACGGGACTGGTGCCCTCGACCGACACGCCTCCCTCGAAGGGTGGGTCCCCGACCACCTCCACGTCCCAGAGGGCGAGCACAGCCTCCATGGATGCGGCATCGAAGGTGGATTCGATCGGTAGTTCGACGGTCTGGCCGAGCTTTGCCATCCACCAGCGGAACTGTTCCGGGATGTCCCCCGTCCTCCCCAACCGCATCGCCTCGGAAACCACCTCCGGGATGGGGATCGCAAAACCGATCTGGCGGGGGTCGAGGGTGACAGGGTTGCCATCGAGGACGAAGTCGACCGGAGTCGTGGCCAACCGGTCGTCGAGTTCGGTGAGTGCCAGCACCATCTCGGCCTCGGTCATCCCGCCGACCTGGGTTCCCATGACCGTCACGCTCCCGAGTACTTCACCTGCTGCCGCCAGCCGGGCCATGCCAAAAGAGCCGGCGATCAGGATGACGACGCCGGCGAGGATGGACGCAGAGACGCGCAAGATTCGACTGAATTGCACCTAGGAAACACCCCCGCGGATGGGTGAATGATAGAGGGTGCCGGTCGCATGGAATACGATCGACTGGTGATCGACTTCCCCGAGCCCCGCGCCGGCGAGCCCCTGCGGGTCTCGGCGACCCTCTACCGGCTCTACCTCGATTGCCCCCGATCTGCCCAGGCCCGTCTGGAGGGCCACTACTCGCCAGATTCGGTCCGCGGCTTCGTCGGGGCCCTCACCCACCGGATGATCCGCCGTCACCTCGAGGGCGGCCCCATCCCCGAGACCGAGTTCGCGTCGGCATGCCGCGAGGAGATCGGCGCCGGGCTCAACCAGAAGATGGTCTCGGCCGGCATTCGCTCTCCGAGCCTCCTCCAGCCACTGATCCGTGAGGTCGGGGACCTCTACAAGAGGTTTGCGTCTTTCCCGGGCGAAGGTTTCGCAGGAGCGGAGGTCGAACTCCAGGATGACCCCGCAGAGGGAGTGGAACTGGTCGGCAAGATCGACGCCGTCTTCTCCGAGGAAGTCGGCAACGTGTTGATCGACTGGAAGAGCGGCTCGCTGGGCGATCCGCTCGCCCAGCTCCTCTTCTACGCTCTCCTGTGGGCCAGGACCCGTTCCGAGTTGCCCGCCAGGGTGGAGGCGGTGTCGATCGCGACCGGCGAGCGGACCGAGACCGTGCCGTCTGCGGACCAGCTGACCGACATGGCGTCGGGGGTGTCCAGCTTCGTCTCGGAGGTCAGGCAGGCATGGGACGAAGGAGAACACCTGGTCACCAGGGGCGGACCATGGTGCCGGTATTGCCCGATCCTGGACTCGTGCACGGAGGGCAGGGCGGCGGTGAAGATCCTCGACGGAGAGGCAGGTTGACGGTGAAGGTGCTCATCACAGGTGTATCGGGAATGATCGGCTCGGCGCTGGCAGCGGCCTTGCGGGAACGCGGCGACATCCCGATCGGCGTGTCTCGCAGCGGCAAGGGTTCGGTCGGGTGGGATCCGGCGCGCGGAGTGCTGGATTCCGGGGCTCTCGATGGGGTGGACGCGGTCGTGCACCTGGCCGGGAAGCGCATCTTCCCCCCATTCACCAGCGGCCGCCGCGAGGCCATCCTCGACTCCCGTGTCGACGGCACGCGCCTCATCGCGGACGCCGTGGCTGCACACCGCCCCTCCGTGTTCATCTCGGGTTCGGCGATCGGCTACTACGGCAGTCGCGGCGACGAGGTGCTCACGGAGTCGTCCGCACCCGGCACCGGCTTCCTGGCGGATGTCACCGTGGCCTGGGAGGCGGCGGCGCAGGCGGCGATCGACGCCGGTGTGCGCACCGTGTTCCTCAGGAGCGGGTTGGTGCTCCACCGGTCTGGTGGCCTGTTGCCGCTGCTGTCGATACCCGTGAAGCTCGGGCTCGCCGGCCCGATCGGAGGGGGCAGGCAGTGGTGGAGCTGGACCTCCCTCGAGGACGAGGTTCGAGCGATACTCCACTGCATCGATGGCGACCTGAACGGTCCAGTGAACGTCGCGGCGCCCGGTGTGGTGAGGAACCGCGCCTTCTTCGAGACCCTTGCGAAACACCTGCGGCGGCCGGCCATCCTCCCGCTTCCGGCCTTTGCCATCCGCCTGATCTTGGGCAGGACCGCAGCCGATGACCTGGTCCTCACCAGCCAGAAGGTGTCATCGCAAGCGCTCGCCGACTCGGGGTTCGAGTTCAGGCATCCGTCGTTGGCTGAGGCGCTGGCCGCCGGCTGAGCTCAGGCGCTGCGGATCGGGACCACCGTTGCCTCGGCGCCTCGCCCGAGCTCGAGGGTGATCTCCTCGACGAGGGCGAGCAGGTCGGACCTCATCGAGTCGAGCGAGGTCTTCACCTTGTCCACCGATCCGTTGATGTCCGTGAGCGCCCGTTTGTTGGACGTGAACAACTGAGCCAGATGGCGGAGACGCTGCAGCTTCTCGACTATCACCGCGGCGTCGGGTTCGAAGGCCTTCGCCGAAGCCGATTCGAGACTCGCCGCCGCCCACCGGATCGCCAACCCGACCATGGTGCCGTCGATGCCATCCTCGACAGCGAGGATCCGGTTGCCGTAGACGCCGAAGGTCCCCACTTCCTGCGGGAAGGCGTCGGTCGCCGAGAAGCAGATCGCCATCTCGGCCTGCCGGTTCGCCATGGCGCGTTCCAACTCGCCGAGGATGCCATCCTTACCCGTGAGGCCGATGGCCCTGGTGTTCTTGGCCTCGACCACAACCCGGCCGCCGTTGGGGAAGGCGAGGACGAAGTCCCCGACCAGTGCATCGGTGCCAACCGCGCCGGCGTCCCTCGAGGTGCGCTCGACGATCACCCCCAGCGGGCGACAGGCCTCCCGTAGCCGATCCTCGAGCAGATCCTCGTAGTCGAATCCCTTCATCGTGCCGCGAGAAGCCTCTTCCTGGCGTCCCCGGGTCTCGGCCATCAACTCGCGCACCTCGGCGAAGCGGCGATCCACCAGATCGAGCAGGCGGGCGAACCCGGATTCGTCGGAGTGGGGGTCGAGCGCGGCGGTGAGCCGCTCCTCGAGGAGGCCTCTGGGCCCGAGCAACCCGTCCAGGCGTTCGAGGAGCATCGACGTGTGCGAGCCGGCGATCGCCGGGTCCACCGACCCGAGGAACTCATCCCGCCACGCACCGAGATCGGCGATGGATCTCGCCACGAGCGAGGACCGCTGCTCGGGATCGAAGGTCTTGGCCATCTCCGCGGCAGCACGCTCGAGCAACCCGACCACCATCTTCTCGGTCCTGGTGGTCGCCGCTTCGACTGAGCGTCTGACCGTCTCGTCCACCTCGCTGAGCGCCACGCCCGTGCCCATGGTGGCGAGGCCCCTGACCCCGATCTCGATGATGCGGCGGACCATCGCCCCCCGCTCGCCCTCCGGGAGGTCTGCGAGGGTGCGGGCGAGGAACGAGTCCTCGATCTCGAGACCGCTGATGTAGGTGGTGCTTCCGGTGATTTCGACTTTCACGAGGTCGAATGTACCGAGGGGGTGTGACAGATTCGGGGATCCCCCCCGGCGTGCGACAATCACCAGGTGGCGCCACCCATCTCGCCGGCCGCTGATCTCCGGGCCGCTCTCGACCGCCTGGCCGAGGCCGTCGAAGCGGCCGGCTTCCGCCTGCCCGGAGTGGCGAAGCCCGCCAGGAGCCAGCTCCGCCAAGTCACCTCCACGCTGCTCCGCGACTACCTGATCGCCCGGCTTGGCGACATGGACGGCCCTCTCCTGGTGGCGGTTTTCGGCCCCACGGGTTCGGGCAAGTCCACGATCGTCAACGCCCTGGCGGGCCGGCAGGTCTCGCCGGCGGGGGTGATCAGACCCACCACCCGGGCACCGGTCGTCTGGTGCCGCCGGGGATTGGCGGACCGATACCGGGACCGTGCGTTCGAAGGCGCAACCGTGGTGGAGGATGAGCATCCGCTGCTGCGATCTCTGACGATCGTCGATACCCCCGACCTCGATTCCTACGCGGAGGAGAACCGCCTGCGGGCCGAGCGGATACTCGCGGTCGCAGACGCCGGTGTGTTCGTGACCACTCCCCAGCGTTATGCCGACGCGGTGCCGTGGGAGGTGATGCGCCGCCTCTCCGACCGGGGGATGCCGATCACCTTTGTGATGAACCGGCTCTCGCGACGTTCGTCTGGGTCGTTGGCGGACTACGCCGCCGTGCTTCGCAGGGAGGGTGTGGCAGACCTCGCCCGGGGTGAGGCGGTGGCCATACACGAGCAGCGGCGAGGCGACGGTGTGCTTCCCAGGTCGGTGATGAAGGGCCTGGGCGAGGTCATCGAGGACCTCTCGGTCAGGCGGGTGGAGCTGATCCTGGAGTCGATCGACGGGGCGATCTCGGCGGCGCGACGCGGTTCGGGCGGCGTGGCCGCCGAGGTGGATCGCCAGCACGAGGAGGCGTTGGCCTTGACTGCTGCCGTCGACGGCGCCTACCAGGCACAGCTCGAAGATCTCCGCGCCCATCTGGCCCGTGGCGACCTGATCCGGGCCGAGGTCATCAACCGCTGGCAGCGATTGATCGGTGTCAGCGACCTGGCAGCGGTGGTGAGCCGCGGCGTCGGGCGGATCCGCGACATCTTCCGCCCCCGCCAGGTGGTTGCGGGCTTCGAGTCCGAGGTGAACCAGGAGATGGTGGCGATGGTCGCAAACCGGGCCCAGCGGGCGGTCAACACCGTCGTCACGGCATGGGAGATCGACCCCGGCGGCCGCGAGTTGTTGAGCCCCGAGCTGAGGAGGACCGGGGCGGATACCCCGGCGCTGGCCGCCACCGAGATCGAGAGCTGGCTGGCCGGCCTCGTCCACCTGGTTCGTGAGGAGGGCAAGGGCCGGTTCCAGCTGGCCAGGGCGGCGTCGCTCGGGGTCAATGCGGCTGCGTCCGTGCTCCTGGTGTCGGTGTTCGCCGCCACGGGCGGCCTCACCGGAGCAGAGGTCGGTGTGGTGGCGGGCACCGCCGCCGCTCAGCAGACGATCCTCGAGCACGTGTTCGGGAGGGCGGCGGCGTCCAGGCTGGCTCAGAGGGCGCGTGACGATCTCGAGTCCCGGCTGGCCCGTGTGCTCGACGAGGATGCCGGCCGGTTCAGGCGGATCGTCGAGGCCAACTCCGATCCGGTGGCCACGGGGGCAGCGATCGAATCTGCGGCGGATCTGGTGGCGGAACGGGCGAGGGAGTGGGCCGATGCACGATCTGCGTGACCTGATCGACTCATTCGACCGGGTGGTCGCCTCGGCCGAAGGGCTGGTCGACGAGGATCTGGTGGCCGCTGCGGCGCTGGTCGGCCGGGCGGCGCGTGCCAGGCGCGGCTACCTCGGAGAGACCGTGGTCGTGGCTCTTGCCGGTGGCACCGGCTCCGGGAAGTCGAGCATCATCAACGCCCTCGCCGGCGAGGAGGTGACCGAGACCGGACCGTTGAGGCCGACCACGTCCGACCCACTCGCCTGGATACCCGTCGAGCCGGAACCCGGAGTGATCCGCCTGCTCGAGGATCTGGGAGTCGAGAGGCGGGTCGGCCAGGACCGGGTTCCCTGGCTGGTGGTGATCGATCTCCCGGACACCGACTCGGTGGTCGTCGAGCACCATGCCACGGTCGATCAACTGATCCCCCGGGTCGATGCCATCGTCTGGGTCGCCGATCCCGAGAAATACCAGGACCGGGTGCTCCACGCGGGATACGTGGCCCGCCGGGCCGGTTACCGGGATCAGTTCGTCTTCGTGCTGAACCAGGTGGATCGTCTCACGGACGAGGAGACCCAGACCATCGTCGAGGACTTCACCGCCTCTCTCGCCGCCGAGGGGATCGAGGCTCCACGGATAGTGACCCTCGCCGCCGCGCCGGACGCCGGGCCGCCGCAGGGTGTGGACGAACTGGTGGAAGCCATGCGCTCGCTGGGGGTCGCCAAGGACGTCGTCACCCGCAAGCTCGTCGTGGATCTCGATGAGTCGGTGGGACGATTGGCGGAGGCTGCCGGTGTCTCGGGCGCAGGATCGACCGGTTTCGACGGGCGCTGGCAGAGCGCATTGAACGAAGCCGCCGAAGTCGTCGGAGCCAGGTTCGTCCGGCCTTCTCTCGAGGCCCGGGCCGTCGCCGCAGGTTCGGCGGCGGGACGGAGCGCGGTCGGGCTGCTGCCGGGCCGGACCGCTCCGGCGGACTGGTCGGCCGACGACATGATCCGACCGATCGGAGAGACGGCGGGCGTCCTGGCGTCCGTGGTCGCCGAGACCGCCGACCTGCTGGCGGCCGGTCCGGCGGCAGCGCTGCGGTCCATCTCCGATCGCATCGACGACGAGGTCGACGCAGCCCTCTCGGGGATGGTCCTTTCCACCCGTGAGGTACGCGCCCCTGGTTGGCTGGGTCTGGTGGCGTGGCTGCGGCGTCTCGCCGTGCTGGCAGCGGTGGTTGCACCGGTGTGGGTCTACGACGCCTGGAGGCGCAACGAGGATCTGTTGCTGCCGGTCATCGCCCTGGTCTCTGCCCTCTTCATCCTGGCGGCGGGCAGAGCACTAGGGAGCGCCGCCGGGTCCAGGCGGGCGAGGCGATCGGTCGAAGAGGAGGTTCGAGCGCTCACGACCGCATTCTCGGGCGAGGTGGACCGCAGGATCGGCTTGCCGGTTCGAATGGAGCTGCGGCGGCGCGCCGGGCTGGTCGGGGCGCTCACCGAATACACGATCGCCCGGGAGAAACGTAGGGTGTCGGCGTGAGCTGGGATTGGTTGACAGGGAGCGGAGACGCGGTGCGAGGCACCGTGATCATTGCGACGGCCGTCGTCGGCCTCTATCTCGTCATCTCGAGGCTGGCCAGGCGACTGATCTCGAGGATCGCCTCGAACGACGACGACGCCGGGCGTCGGGCCAACACCCTCTGGTCGATGTTGCGGCGCCTGGTCCTGGTCGTGTTCGCGGCGACCGGAGCCCTGGCCATCCTCAACCAATGGGGTGTCTCCATCACCGCCTTCCTCGCCGTCGGCTCGGCGATCGGCCTGGCGTTGGGGTTCGGTGCGCAGAACCTGGTTCGCGACGTGATCTCGGGCTTCTTCATACTGGCCGAGGATCAGTTCAAGATGGGCGATGTGGTCCGCATCGCCGGCGTCACCGGGTCCGTCGAGGAGATCCGCCCCAGGGTCACGGTTCTCCGTGACTACGAGGGAAACGTCCATTACGTGCCCAACGGGGAGATCACCGTGGCCTCGAACCTGACACAGGAGTTCGCCCAGGTCGTGATCGACATCAGGGTGGCCCACAGCGAGTCGATAGACCGGGCGATCGACGCTCTCGGCGACGAGCTGGCGGCATTGGCTTCCGCTCCCGAATGGTCCCAGCGCATCATCGAAGAGCCCCAGGTGCTGGGCGTGGACGCGCTCAACCCTTCAGAGGTGGTGATTCGTGCCTCCCTGAAGGTGACGGCTTCGGACCGCTGGGTCCTCAAGCGTGAGGCCCTGGGGAGGATCAAGCGGCGCTTCGATCGGGACGGCCTCGTCATGCCGCCGCCCCAGATCGAGGTTCACCGCAAGGGAACCTGAGGAACCGCCACCCGCAGGGCGAGCGGAGAGAATCGCGCCTCCACCCTGGTGACCTGTCCGAGGTACTCGCCGTCGGCCTGGATCTCCACGGGATGCTCGCACACCGCCGTGAACGAATCGACTCGCTCCACCACCTGCAGCCCTCGCACCTGTCCGAGGCCTTCCCGCCCGAGGGCTCCCCGCAGTATCGACCCGGCCCGTCTGGCCCGGATGCTCTTGACCACCAGCACGGTGAGCGGATCCGGAGGTGCCGGCCCGAGGTTGAGCGGCATCCGCCCGAAATACGTGAAGACCTCCTGGAACTGTGCGAGCAGACCGACGGCAGGAAGGCGCCGGCCTCCCACCTCCACCCAGACGTCCGGTTTGCGGCGGCTGAGGTCGCTTCGAACGGTGGATACCGCGGTCCGTGCGTAGTGGAGAGAGCCGAACCGGTACTTCCGGTACGGCTCGGACTCGGCGCGTTGGACGATCGCGGCATCGACGCCAATACCGAACGAGAACAGAGCGGCGGTGTGGTCGGAGCCGTCGGGTCCTTCGGTATCGACCTCCAGCACAGAGTGGCTGTGAACGCGAGACGGACTGGCGAGCATCTTCACGGACGTCGATGGCCGCTTGGGCGTCCCGAGCATCCTCCCGAGGACGTTGGTCGTGCCGGCCGGGATTATGCCGAGAACCGACTCGGTGCCGACCAGGGACTGGCCCACGTGGTGGACGATCCCGTCTCCGCCCATGGCGATCACCAGGGCCACCCCGTCTGCAGCGGCTTCCGCGGCTAGCTGTCGGGCATGGGCGGCGCTGTGCGGCCAGGCGACCGAGAGGTCGTGGCGCTTGCGGAGGGCTCGCACCGCGGAGCGGTGCAACCCGCCCGTGAACTGTGATGCCGCCGGATTGGCGATGAGAAGCGCGGTGTCCATCGGGGGTGCAGGCTACCGTTGGGCCGTGACCACCAGGCAAGAACCGCCCACCGAGCGGCCTGGCGGGGCGCGAGATCCCAATGCCCCCCTCTTCAGGCTGGCTGTAGACGAAGGCGCCGGTGTGGCGCTCGCCTCGGCGTCGGGGGATGTGGCCGGAGGATCCGCCGACGGCGTCTACTCGTGGGTCTCCCAGGTGTCGACCGTCGTGGCCTATCACGTGCTCGAGACGGGTGCGGTGAGCTCTGGCCGGCTCGCAAACGAGCTGGCCGCCCTGGATGGACGCAGTGGAGCACCTTCGACATACCGCTCGACACCGGAGTGGCTGCGCACGTTCCTCGACTCCGCGAAGCGCGGCGAACCGGCGCCGACCGTTGAGGAGAGTCCTGCTCCTTGCGGTCGCATGGGACCGATCGGTGTGTGGTTTCGGCGTGATCCGCAAGGCTTGATCGAGGCAGCGATCGCAGCCTCGAGAACGACACACGTCGACGCAGCCTCGATCGTGTTGGCTACGGCCGTGGCCGGCGCCGTCGCCGGTGCCTGCTTCGCGATGCAGGGGCGGGATCTGCTGCTGGGGGCCTCGGAGACCGCGAGCGCGACGTGGGAGCGGCTGGCGGCGGATGCCTACGAGTTCCCGGGCCTGGAGCGGGCCAGGTCGGTGCCTGTTCGCCTGGGTGAACTGGTCGAGATCGTCGAACTGAAACCGGTGGACATGGTATCTGCGCTCGGCGACGAGAACGGGCCGCGCGGTCTGGATCGCGCCTACCTGGCCCTGGTCCTCGGGTCGGCCCGGACTGCCGATCCCGTCCGCATGATCGAAGTCGGCGCCATGGCCGGCGGAAGCCTCGTCGGCGCAATCACAGGTTCGATAGTCGGAGCCCGGGCAGGTCTCATGCGGTGGCCGTGGAGGGTCCCGAACGAGAACTGGTTCGCCGAGATCGGACGCCGGTTGATGGCGCACAACTCCGAGGTGCGGGATCTACCCGTCGCCGCCGCGGTCGAGGAGGGGATGCTGGCAGGGTGGTCCGACGGGTCGGTGCCCGGGAGCTAGACCTCGTCTGCGCTCCAGACCCGGGTCCGGTCGTCCACCCCACGCAGACGGATCCATCCTGCGAGAACGAACAATCCGAGGGCACCCATGGCTGCCGGTCTCCCAAGGTGCAGCACGTCCACGCTGAGCGCCCAGATGAGCGGACCGAGGATGGTCGCGAATCTCCCCACCATCGCATAGAGTCCGTAGAACTCACCGAGGTGGCGCGGCGGAGAAACGCGCAGCATGACGAACCGGTCTGCGGCCCAGGTGCCTCCCAGCGCGAAGCCGCCGAGTGGGGCGATCATCCACGCGAGGGCGAGAGACCCGGTCATGGCTGCGCCTACGCCGAAGCCGATCGCCACCATCCAGCCGATCAGCATCCACCGGAGGGTCCTCAGGGGTCCGAAGCGTTGCGCCATGCGCCCTCCTCCGAGGCCCCCGAGCATCGCCGCGAGGATTGCGCCTCCCAGCAGGTTGCGGGAGTCTGCCACGGTCATCCCCAGTTCTTCGATGACGAAGATCGTGAGGAACCCGCCGATGAGGGTGTTGATCGCATCCGTGTAGAGGAAACGCCCGATCAGGAAGCGAAAGGCGTCCGGGTAGCGGGCGGCCCGTCTCCACGCTTCCGCCACCTCGGTGGCCAGCGTTAGAGCCGACGGCGGTGGACCGGGCGCGGGGGAGCGAGGCCGCTCACGAACCAACAGGAACGTGGGGATCGCGAACACGAGAAAGCCGATGCCGAGTGACCGGAAGGTCGCCGCATAGCTCCAGCCGAGGAGGTCGAGAGTGAGGACCCCGAGCCCGAGGCCGATGAAAGACCCCAGGTAGCCGACTCCGACGCCGAGCCCGGAGACGAGCCCGCGCGTCTCGTCGGTGGAGACATCGGGAAGGAGGGCGTCGTAGACCACCGAACCCGTGTTGAAGCCGATCAGCGCCACCGCGAGCGCGGCAAACGTGAGCACCTGCGGACCCAGATCGAGGAGGAGGGTCATCGAGACGGCCACCGCCGTCGTCCAGGCGAGGCTGGGGAGGCGCCGTCCCGAGTGATCGGTCCTGGCGCCGATCCAGGGTGCCGCAAAGATCACCGTCAGGCCGGCGAGGGCTTCGACCAGTGCCAGCCGGCCGTCGGGGATGTCGTTTTCGGCCATCCACGCCGGGAAGTAGAGGCCGATCACTCCGAGGGCGAAGATGGTGTTGGCGAGGTCGTACACGACCCACGCACGCGTGGAACTGCGTGCGGGCGTGAAACCATCCATCGGCTGCAGGCTACGGCGGATCAGAAGGTGACGGCGACCGAGATGAGCTCTTCGCGACCGAGCAGGCCACCGGCGGCCTGGATCGCACGGTTGGACTCGTCGAGCGGGAACTGGTGGCTGACCATGTCGTCGATTCGGGGATCGGTCTCGACCTGATGGCAGGCCCATCGGTAGGCGGTGCTCGAGGCGCCGAGCGCACCAAAGACGGACAACTGCTTACGGATGATCACGTCGGAGAAGAACTGATGGAGCGGCCGCTCGCCCTTGGTCGATGCCAGCACGACCCGTCCTCCCGAGCGGACCAAATCCATGGCGCTGTAGATCGCTTCGGGATCGTTCGAGGTCACATCGATCACCACGTCGGGGCGGGAACCGAGGCTTCCCGCCACCGCGGTCGAGAGATCGTGGTTGGTCACGTCCACAGTGAGATCGGCCCCCAACATCCGGGCCAGGGCCAGGCGGTCGGCGTCCTCGTCGAGACCGGCGATACCGATCCAACCCGCCCCC
>JBFGRR010000010.1:0-17800 GCA_041567215.1 Acidimicrobiia bacterium
CGATGAGGCCGAGATCCACCGTCTCGGGATAGAAGTCTTCCCCGACACCCTCGACCAGGTATTGGTGGATGTCGCCATCGGGGCCTGCCGTGTAGATCGACCCCTCGGGGTCGGCGCCGACGAGCTGGATCGCCGGTTTCTGCCGCTTGAGGAATCTTCCCGCTCCGGTGATCGTTCCGCCTGTTCCGACTCCGGCCACCAGCACGTCGATGGTCCCGTCGGTCTGGCGCCAGATCTCGGGTCCGGTGGTCAGCTCGTGGGCGAGCGGGTTGGCCTGGTTTGCATACTGGTTGGGGTGGAAAGCACCCTCGATCTCGGCGGCGAGCCGTCGGGCGACCCCGTAGTAGGAGTCGGGGTGCTCCGGCAGCAACTCGGTGGGGGTGACGATCACCTCGACCCCGTAGGCCTTCAGCTGGTTGATCTTCTCGGCGGACACCTTGTCCGGCACGGTGCATATGACCCTGTAGCCGCGCACCGCGCCGACCAGGGCGAGGCCGACGCCGGTGTTTCCCGAGGTCGGCTCGACGATGGTGCCACCTGGGCCGAGGTGTCCCGCTTCCTCGGCGGCGTCGATCATGGTGACGGCGATTCGCTCCTTGATGGACCCGCCCGGGTTCATGTACTCGACCTTGGCGACGAGATTGCCAGGCGGGTGGAGCCGGGAGAGCCGGATGAGGGGTGTGTCGCCGATGGCGGCTACGACGTTGTCGTGGATCTCCAAGATCGATATAGCCTTGACTCGCTGGCGGCGGAGCCTACAGAGCCGGAATAGGCTTGGGGTTTCGCAGGTTGGTTCTAACTCCTATGCTGGTGATGTTTAGAGATTCTGGAGCGACATCGTGGTCTTGACTTATCAGGAACTGGTCGCACGGGCGAAGCGGGAGATCCGAGAGATCACCACCGCACAGCTCGAGGAGCGGCTCGGTGGTGACTTCGTCCTGATCGACTGCCGCGAGGCCGACGAGTTCGAACAGGGAGCCATCGAGGGCTCCAAGTTGATCCCGCGCGGCGTCCTCGAATCGAACCTCCCGATGCAGGTCCCCAGCCCCAAGACCGAGATCGTCCTCGTCTGCGCGGCCGGCAATCGATCCGCCCTCGCAGCCAAGGACCTGGCAACGATGGGGTACGAGAGCGTGTCTTCTCTGGCCGGCGGTTTCGGGCAGTGGAAGGCTGAGGGACGGCCCTGGGCCGTGCCCAAGAAGCTGTCCACCGAACAGAAGGCCAGATACAGCCGCCACACACTCCTTCCAGAGGTGGGAGTGGAGGGCCAGGTCAAACTGCTCGAGTCCAAGGTCCTCCTGATCGGGGCCGGTGGCCTCGGCTCTCCCGCCGCCCTCTACCTCGCAGCTGCCGGAGTGGGCACCATCGGCGTCGTTGACTTCGACACCGTGGATGCCTCCAACCTCCAACGCCAGATCCTCCACACGGTGGACAGGATCGGCGTCGCCAAGGTGGAGTCGGCCCGGGAGGCCCTCCAGGCCCTCAACCCCGACGTCAAGATCGAGCCTTATCAGGCCCGGCTCTCCGCCGACAACGTCATCGAGATCATGTCGGGTTACGACCTGGTGGTCGATGGCGGTGACAACTTCCCCACGAGGTATCTGGTCAACGACGCCTCCCTCCATCTACGCATCCCCGTGGTGCACGGCGCGATTTTCAGGTTCGAGGGACAGGCGAGCGTGTTCAAGCCCTACGAAGGCCCCTGCTACCGGTGTCTCTTCCCCCAGCCGCCCCCTCCCGAGCTGGCGCCCTCCTGCGCCGAAGCCGGCGTTCTCGGCGTGCTGCCGGGAATCATCGGTTCGATCGAGGCCATGGAGGCCATCAAGATCCTCCTCGGCATCGGCGAACCGCTCATCGGGAAACTGCTCACATACGATGCCCTCACCCAGGAGTTCCGCCACCTCAAGCTGCGCAGGAACCCCGAGTGCCCTGCGTGTGCCGACGAGGCCATGCCTCCCGTGATCGTGGAGTACGACATGGCGTGTACTCCGGCCGGGTCGGTCGCTCGCACCCACTGACGGCCCGGTCTCACCACCTGCACCCTCTCGGGCCCCTTGGAGGTCTCATGGTTTCTTCGACAGTCGATGTGAATGTTCCCCGTTTCAACCAGGCGGTGGTCGCCGCCGTGACCGCGATCGCCTTCCTGTTCCAGTTGCCGGCCCTGGTCGGTGGCATGTTCCTCGTGCTCGCCATTTCCTGGTTGGGCGGGCCACGAGTCGCGCCTCTGACCCTCCTCTATACCAAGGTGATCCGGCCGCGCCTCCGCCCCGCGCGCGCCGTGGAGTTCGAACCTGCCGCGCCGCCACGTTTTGCACAGTTGCTCGGCGCCATCTTCCTCGGTGCCGGGTACGGCGCCCTGGTGGCCGGATGGACCGCAGTCGGGTGGACGTTGACCCTGGTGGTGACCGGCCTGGCGGCCTTGGCCGCGACATCCAGGATCTGCGTCGGATGCCTCATATACGAGAAGGCTGTGGCGCGATGATCCTCAGGTTGGTGGTGCTCGTGGCGACCCTCGCCCTGGCGTATGGTGCGGCAGGCCTCATGGAACGGCGCCGGCCGCGGTCGGTGCAGGGGTTCCGGCAAGGCATCACCCTCGTCACCTCGCCTGGTTGCGCCCTTTGCCCAGCCATCCGGACGGTCCTGCGAGATGTCAGCGTGCGCGAGGTGGACGTGTCCTCGGTGGTCGGTGTCCGCTCCGTGCCCACCGTCATCGTCGTCGATGCCGATGGCGAGGTGATCCTGCGCCGCAGCGGACGCTCTGCGATCACCGACGCGCCGGCCATCATCGAGGCGGCGGCGCTCGTATGAGGATTCCCGGCCAGATTCGAGATGCGATGCTCGCCCATGCCCATGCCTGCCACCCCGAGGAGTCGTGCGGGCTTCTCGCCTCCGACGAAGGCGGAAGCATCCGGATGGCCTATCCGCTCACCAACGTTCTCCACTCGCCAACCAACTACACGATCGAGCCGACCGAGCACTTCAGGGCGTTGAAACACGCCGAGCGGTCGGGATGGGAGATATCGGGTGTCTTCCACTCCCATCCACACACCCGGGCGTATCCGTCCCCGACCGATGTCCGGCTGGCGGCTGATCCCGACTGGCTCTACGTGGTCGTGGGGATGGAGGATCTCGACCAGCCCGAGATCCGCGGATTCCGGATCGCCGCTGGAACGGTCTCACCCGTACCGCTCGAATTCGAGGAGAAAACATGACAAGAGTGAATCTGCCAACGATCCTGCGAAGCCACGCCGGTGGCCGGAGAACCGTGGATGGAAGCGGGTCCACCGTGGGCGAGGTCTTCGCCGACCTGGCAGCCAGCCACCCGAAGCTGGGCGCCCAGCTCGTGTCACCCGACGGCGAGCTGCCGATCTTCATGAACGTCTTCCTCGATGACGAGGACATCCGCTACATCGACGGTCTCGACTCCGCCGTAACGGCGAACTCCGAGATCACCATCCTGCCGGCGGTGGCTGGAGGGTGAGCCTGCAGAGGTTGGGGATCGAGCCGACGCCGGTGGTGCGGCTGGACGCCGTGGCACCGGAGGGCGTGACCCTCTTCGCCAAGTGCGAATGGCACCTGCCGACCGGATCCGTCAAAGACCGGGTGGCAGCGGCAATGGTCGATTCGGCGGGCCTCGAGCGCGGCGATCGGGTTCTCGAGCCGTCCTCGGGGAACACCGGGATCGCTCTGGCACGCTTGGCTGCCCTGAGGGGATTCGAGCTGACCGTGATGGTCCCAGACAACGTGTCGCGGGAGCGGATAGATCTGCTGGAGGCCTTTGAGGCGAAGGTGATCTATTCGCCCGGGGCGGAAGGCTCCAATGGCGCCGTCCGGCGTGCCGAGGCGCTGGCGGAGTCGGGCGGATATCGGATGCTCCATCAGTACCAGAACCCGGCCAACCCGGGTGCTCACGAGATGACGACCGGCCCGGAGATCGTCGAGCAGGTGGGGAAGGTCGACTGCTTCGTGGCAACGCTGGGAACAGGGGGAACCCTGATGGGCGTGGGAGCGGTCCTGAAGCGGGAGTTCGGGACACGGGTGGTCGCCGCCGAGCCGCCGGCAGGTGAACTGATCTCGGGTATGCGCTCGCTCGACGACGGTTACATCCCACCCATCTTCGACCCGAGCCAGATCGACGGGAAGCTCCTGGTGAGGACGGAACAGTCGATCGAGATGTCCCGCCGGCTCCTCGCCGAGGAGGGGCTGTTCGTCGGGCCATCGTCTGGCGCCGCCGTGCACGCGGCGGTCAGGGTGGCGTCGCGGCTGCCGGCCGGTTCGGTCATGGTGACGCTGCTCCCCGACGCCGGGTGGAAGTACCTCTCGACCGGCATCTTCAGCGGTTCTTCGCAACAGGCAGCGGCCAAGGTCGAGGGGACGACGCTGTGGTGATCCGGGGATAGAGTCGGTCCGGTGACCGACATCTACTTCGGCGTCGAAGCCGGCGGCACCAAGTTCGTCTGTGCGGTGGGGACCGGCCCCGGCGACATCCGGGAGCGGTACCGGATACCGACCACCGAACCCGCAGAGACCATCGGCGCGGCGCTCGACTTCTTCGACGGCGCGGTGTCGAGGCATGGGAGCCCTGCTGCGGTCGGGATCGCCTCCTTCGGGCCCGTCGAGCTGCGGCGCGGCCGTGCCGACTACGGCCACGTGACATCGACCCCCAAACCGGGGTGGTCCGGAGTGGATCTGGTGGGTCCCTTCGTTGCTGCCTACGGGGTGCCGGTCGGGTTCGATACCGATGTCAACGGCGCCGCCCTCGCTGAGTGGAGGTGGGGGGCGGGTCGGGGCCTCGACAACATCATCTACCTGACGGTGGGCACCGGTATCGGTGGGGGAGCGATCGTCGGGGGCCGCCTGCTGCACGGGCTGGTTCATCCGGAGATGGGCCACGTGAGTGTCCCACGCGTCGTTGGTGACGAATACCCGGGGCGGTGCCCCTTCCACGGGGACTGCCTGGAGGGTATGGCGGCCGGCCCGGCTCTCGAGGAGCGCTGGGGCAGGCGGGGTGAAGACCTCGAGGAGTTTCTCGAGCCCGCCGTCGAGTTGGAGGCCTCCTACCTCGCCGCCGGTCTGCGGCAGTTCGTGTATGTGATGGCGCCCGAGCGCATCGTGGTGGGCGGTGGGGTCTCCGAGTTGCCCGGCCTCATGAGCGAGGTGAGACGAAGGCTCGTCCAGGACCTGTCGGGCTACGGCGTGTTCGCCGAGCACCGCGGGGACGATTTCGTGACCGCCCCCGGCCTGGGCCCGAACTCTGGAGCAGCGGGAGCATTCGCGCTCGCCGCCGATGCGATCTCAGCCCAATAGGTCAGCCAGCGCAGCGGGGTCGGACACGGGTGCCGCGCAGGTGAAGTTCTCGCACACATAGGCGAGCGTCTCGCCATCCCGGTAGCGGCCGCTCAAGAGCGGGAGATCCCGGGAGGATCCGTCGATGTCGATCGCCACGACCAGTCCCGGCCGGAAGCGGCTGCGAGCGGGCCGGACCAGTTCGGCGGCCTCCGGGCCGGTCACGGCGAGTTCCCTCGTGCCGGAGACCATGACATGCAACACCGATAGCAGGTGGCCGACCATCGTCGGATGCTGGGCCAAATAGGCGCTGCCAGCTCTCACCGCCCCCTCGGCGAGGGTGCGCATGCCCGCGTCGCCGGTGTACAGAGACATCAGCAGCAGCGCCTCGGCGGCGAGTGAGTTGCCGGAGGGGACCGGGTTGTCGGTGAGGTCGACCGGTCTGGTTATCAACTGCTCGGCGTCCTCACCGGTCGAGAAGAACCCGCCCTCGGGTGCGGAGAACAGGCGGGGGATCGCCTCCACCAGGCTCGCAGCTGTGGAATACCACTCCGCCTCGCCGGTGGCCGCGTACAGCGAGATCATCCCCACCGCCAAGGAGGCGTGATCGTCGAGGAAGCCAGTGACGGCGGCCTTTCCTTCCGACCACGATCGAAGCAGGCGGCCGTCGGAGTCCACGAGCCGGGTGGAGACGAAGCGTGCCGCATCACGAGCGGTTTCGACGAGGTCCGGGCGCTCGAGAGCGGCGCCGGCTTCGGCAAACGCCCGGATGGCCAGGCCGTTCCATGCGGATATGACCTTGTGGTCGAGACCAGGGCGGACCCGGCCGGCACGATGCTCGAAGAGCCTGCCGCGGATCTCGTCGTCTGGAGGTTCGGTGCCGTCCGGGCGGAAGAGGATATTGACGCCCTCGAAGTTGCCCCCGCTTCGCACTCCGAACCCCGCGACGGCCTCCGGGCCGGCGACGGCCACGAACTCGTCGTAGGGCCAGGTGTAGAACTTCCCTTCCTCACCCTCCGAGTCTGCATCCTCGGCGGAGAAGAAGCCGCCTGCGGTGTGTCGGAGGTCGCGCTGCAGGTATTCGAGGGTCTCCAGCGCAACCGTGACAAACCCCGGTTCGTCGAGCTCGATGCCGGCCCACAGGTAGATGCGTGCCAGTTGGGCGTTGTCGTACAGCATCTTCTCGAAGTGGGGCACCATCCACGAGGCATCCACCGAGTAGCGGGCGAAACCGCCACCGAGCTGGTCGTAGATCCCTCCCGCGGCCATGCGTCGGAGGGTGTTACCGAGCATCGGGCCGGCCTGCGGCGCCCAGGGCTCACGATGGACCCTGAGCAAGAACTCGAGTACGGGCTGTTGAGGGAATTTGGGGGCCCGTCCGAAGCCTCCATTGGCCGGGTCGTAGAGGCGATGGATCTGCCGGTAGCCGGCTTCGAGCACGTCTCTCCCCGGGAGGGAGGCGGCCACCTGTGCCCTGCGCCCGATGGCCGACGTCAGCCGCTCGGCCTGTTCGGTGATGTCTCCCCGCCGAGTCCGCCATGCGTCCGAGATGGCCTCGATTATTCGAACGAAGCCCGGCATGCCGTGCCGGTCGGTCTTCGGGAAGTACGTTCCCGCGTAGAAGGGCCGGCCCTCGGGTGTCAGCCACACGGTCATCGGCCAGCCCCCCTGACCTGTCATGGCGTGGACCGCCTCCATGTAGATGCCGTCGACGTCGGGGCGCTCCTCACGATCCACCTTGACGTTGACGAAGTGCCGGTTCATCAGCTCCGCCGTGGCCGGGTCTTCGAAGGACTCATGGGCCATCACGTGGCACCAGTGGCACGCCGAGTAGCCCACCGACAGCAATACGGGCACATCGCGGCTCCTGGCAGCCGAGAAGGCCTCATCTCCCCACTCGTACCAGTCGACCGGGTTGTCGGCGTGCTGACGGAGGTAGGGCGATGTGGATGCGGACAGGCGGTTTGGCACCCCACCACCATAAGCGGGATCAACTACCCACAGGCACAGGCAATTGTGGACAAATCTGTGGAATTGCTGGGGAAAGATCGCAGAGCCTGGGGACAAAGGCTGGAACATTGTGGGAAAGAGGGGGGTTCACAAAGGTGGCTCGATCTGTCATATTGGACGCCGGCGCCAGAGGCGCCTTCGATTTGCCCCAAGGAGGTAACCACCAAGTGACGTCTGCGGAAACGCGTCGTGACACGAAAGAGACCTCGCGACGTTCCGTCGTGAGCCGTCTCACCGATGAGCGCGGCCGACTGACCACCGACCTGGTCTCCCAGTACCTGACCGCGATAGGTGAGTATGACCTGCTCACCGCCGAACTCGAGGTGGAACTCGCCCAGCAGATCGAGGCCGGCGAAGAGGCCGGAGAACGCCTCGAAAAGGGCGACTTCAAGACCAAGAAGGAAGAGATCGAGCTGCGCCGGCTCGAGCGCAAGGGTCGGGAGTCGAAGGATGCGTTCCTCACGGCCAACCTCCGCCTCGTCGTCGCCAACGCCCGTCGATACGCCAACACATCGGGTATCGACTTCCTCGACCTCATCCAAGAGGGCAATCTCGGTTTGATCCGCGCCGTCGAGAAGTTCGACTGGCGCAAGGGATTCAAGTTTTCGACTTACGCCACGTGGTGGATCCGCCAGGCGATCACCCGTGCCATCGCCGACAAGTCGCGCACGGTGCGCATTCCCGTCCACCTCCACGACACGCTGGCGGCCGTGCGTGCCGCCCAGGCGAGCCTCAAGGCCGAACTGGGGCGCGACCCGCGGCCCGACGAGATCGCCGAAGAGGCCGGTGTGACGGTGGACAAGGTCGAACTGGCTCTCGGTGTGGCGGACACCGTCTCGCTGGAGCAGCCGGTGGGCGAAGACGGTGCCCAACTCGGTGACTTCATCGAAGACGAGGACGCCCTCGACCCCGTGCTGATCACCGAAGAGATGGATGTCGCCAACTCGCTGCGCAAGTCGATCGATCGGCTCCCAACCCGTGAGGGCAGGATTCTCGCCCTTCGTTATGGCTTCTACGACGGCGTGCCGCGCACGCTCGAAGAGATCGGCGACGAGTTCAATCTCACCCGGGAGCGGATCCGCCAGCTCGAGAAGCTGGCCCTGTGCCGTCTGCGGCACCCTTCCTTCGGGATAAGGGAACAAGACCTGATCTGAGGGCCCAACGCGGCGACACGGCCATCCCGCCGTTGAAGTACGCTTCGTGGGTGCTGTTGAGGGATCTCGTCGCCGGAACGCCGTTCGTGTGTGGTCCGGATGCCAGCCTGATCGAGGTTGCCGTGGGTATGGCCTCGGCAGGTCACGGATCAGCCGGGGTGATCGAAGGCCGCAGTCTCGTCGGCGTGTTCACCGAGAGAGATCTCCTCAGGGCGGTCGCCCAGGCTGCCGACCTCGAGGAGGAGCCGGTTCGTCGCTGGATGGGCCGAGATCCCGATGTCTTCTCGCCAGATGTGGACGCCTACGACGCGTCGCAGTGGCTGCTCGAGTCCGGGTATCGCCATCTCCCGGTCGTCGAAGACGGAGTGCTCTTGGGCATCGTCTCCCTGCGCGGTCTGCTCGCCGCGGTGCTCGCCTCCATCGAAGACGAGTGAACTCAAAGCCCGTCTGGGCGACTCCCCGAGCGAGCCTTTGTGTAAGGTACCGGCCTCGTGTTAGGCAGCTTTGTGAAGGCAAGACCCTCGTCGAGGGTGATCAGCCTCCTTCTTCTGGCGGCTCTGTTCCTCCTGCCTGCGCTCGACGCCGTCGCCCAGACCGCCGAGGGGGTGCGAGCCCGGCTGCAGTACGAGGATCCGGAGAGCGGTGAGCGTATTCCCGCCGTCGGGGTGGCGTTCACCGTCACCGATCTGAACGGTGTAGCCGTTGGTGAGGGCATCACCGACATCGAGGGGAACGTGGTGATCGACGTTCCCGGACCCGGTGAGTACCTGATGACGATCGACGTTGCGACGCTGCCGGAGGGGATCGGACTCCTCGACGCGGCCCGCGCCACCGCCCAGATCAGCGTGCTCGAGGGCCGTCTGGGCAGTGCCATCTTCGCGCTCAGCACCGGTGCCGATGTCGAGGTCCAGAGAAGGGTGACCGTGCGGCGGGTCAGCCAGTTGACCGTCGAGGGGCTCAAACTGGGGCTCTTCCTGGGTATGGCCGCCATCGGTCTATCACTGATCTTCGGTACCACGGGACTGGTCAACTTCGCCCACTCGGAGATGATCGTCTGGGGCATGCTGGTCGCCTATTTCTTCAACTTCTACGGGCTCGCCGGCATGTTCGGCTTCATGGAGGGCTGGCCCGCCCCGTTTGGCGCAGGCATAAACCTGATTCCTGCAGCACTGATCGCGGTGGTCGCCGGCGGTCTGTTCGGCTGGGCTCTCGATCGTTACCTGTTCGGGCCACTGCGCAAGCGCGGGGTCTCGCTGATCGCCGCCATGGTGGTGACGATCGGGCTGTCGATCTTCATCCGCTACATCTTCCTCTTCATCTTCGGAGGCAGCCCGCGCTTCTTCCGGGACTACACCGCCCAGTCGGGCCTGCAGATCGGGATCATCGACATCACGCCCAAGGACCTCGCCACCGGTCTCATCTCCATCGTGGTCCTGGTTGGAGTTGGCCTCTTCCTCGGCAACACCAAACTCGGCAAGGCGATGCGAGCCGTTTCCGACAACCGCGACCTCGCCGAATCGTCGGGAATCGACGTGCAGAGGGTGATCAGCCGGGTGTGGGTGGCAGGCGGTGCCCTGGCCGCGCTCGGCGGGGTGTTCATCGGGCTGTCAGAACAGGTCTCCTGGAACATCGGCTTCCGGATCCTGCTGCTGATCTTCGCGGCGGTGATCCTCGGTGGGTTGGGAACCGCATACGGTGCGCTGGTCGGTGCTCTGGTGGTCGGCGTTGGCATCCAGGTGTCGACGATCTACCTGCCCACGGAGTTGAAGAACGTTGGCGCATTGGTTCTTTTGATCCTGGTGCTGGTCATCAGGCCGCAGGGCATCCTTGGACGTGCTGAGAGGGTTGGTTGACGATGCTGGCCGCCATCGACTGGGGATTCATCTTCGAGCAGAGCCTCAACGAGGCTCTTGACGTCAACGCCGTCGTGTATGCCCTGGCCGCCATCGGCCTCAACGTGCATTTCGGATATGCGGGCCTTCTCAACTTCGGGCAGGTCGGATTCGTCGCCATGGGCGCCTACGGCATGGGCCTGTCGATCACGCTCTGGAACCTCAACCCCTTCCTGGCCGTGCTGGTTGGCATGATCTTCGCGGCGATCTTCGCCCTCATCCTGGGCGTGCCGACCCTCCGGCTACGTGCGGACTATCTGGCCATCGTGACCATCGCAGCCGCCGAGATCGTCCGCCTGATGGCTCGCTCCACCGCTCTGCGCGACGTGACCCGCGGCGCCGAGGGCCTCAACGAGTTCATCGGCCCCTTCCGGGCTCTGAGCCCGTTCGATCCCAGCCAGCTCTACGGCTTCGGGCCATGGCAGTGGCGTGGTGCCCAGTTCTTCGCCATCGTCGTCGGCTGGGTGGTGGTGGCGCTGATGCTGCTGCTGGTCTGGCAGCTGATGCGGAGCCCCTGGGGCCGTGTCGTGAAGGCGATCCGTGAGGACGAAGACGCCGCGAGAGCTCTCGGCAAGAACGCCTACTGGTACAAGCTCCAGGCGCTGATCCTCGGTGGCGTCATCGGCGGGTTTGCCGGAATGGTGCAGGCGCTCGGAAACGCCACGGTTCAGCCGGACTTCTTCGTCGCACCGCTCACCTTCTTCTTCTGGCTGGTGCTGATCCTCGGTGGTGTGGGCAGGGTCTGGTCGCCCGTTATCGGCGCCATGATCTACTGGACCCTGATCACCTTCATCCAGAACCTGGGCCGCCAGTTGGTCACCAACGACCTGATCCCGACGTCCATCATGGACACGAGCCAGGTCGACCAGATCAAGTTCTGGATCGTCGGCCTGTCCCTCGCGCTCCTGATGGTCTTCCGACCCCAAGGGATATTCGGGTCGAGGGAGGAGATGGCGCTCGATGCCCGTTGATCTCGAAGGCGTGGCCTGGACTCCGGGTGTCGCCAAGCCGGATCCGATCCTGGTGGTCGACAACATGCGCAGGGCTTTTGGTGGCCTGGTGGCGGTCGACGTCGATCACGTCGAGGTGCAGCGCGGGATAATCACCGCGTTGATCGGGCCCAACGGCGCCGGCAAGACCACGTTCTTCAACCTATTGACCCGTTTCGACCAACCCGACAGCGGGCACACCGTCTTCAACGGCAAGCCGATCGATCGCGCCAGCTCACATGCCCTGGCCCAGAAGGGCATGGTTCGCACATTCCAGCTGACCAAGGCTCTGACCAAGCTCTCGGTGATCGAGAACATGAAGCTCGGCGCAAAGAATCAGCGGGGTGAGAACTTCTTCCGTTCGCTCATTTCGCCGATCTGGAGCCAGCAGGAGAAAGAGATCGAGGCCAGGGCCGATGAGCTGCTGACGAGGTTCAAGCTCGACCACATGCGCGACGAGTATGCCGGGACCCTCTCCGGCGGCCAGCGCAAGCTACTCGAAATGGCCCGGTCGCTGATGACCCAGCCGGACCTGGTGATGCTGGACGAGCCCATGGCGGGTGTGAACCCTGCGTTGACCCAGTCCCTCCTCGAGCATGTCAAGAGTCTGCGCGACGAGGGCATTTCGGTGATGTTCGTCGAACACGACATGGACGTGGTTCGTGACATCTCGGACTGGGTCATCGTCATGGCCGAGGGCAAGATCATCGCCGAGGGTCCTCACGACTCGATCGGCAAGAACCGTGCGGTCATCGACGCGTACCTGGGGGCCCATCACGACGAGCCCCTCGACGTCGAGGATGAAGGAGGTGGCGCATGAGCGACGAACCTCTCATCCGTCTGGAGAACGTGGTCGCCGGCTACATCCCCGGTGTCAACATCCTCAATGGCGTCGATCTCGAGCTCTACCAGGGCGAGATGATCGGGATCATCGGCCCCAACGGGGCCGGCAAATCCACGATGATCAAGGCTCTGTTCGGCCTCCTGGACGTGCGGGAAGGAAGTGTCACCTTCAAAGGCGAGGACATTTCGAAGCTTCAGGCCCACGAGTTGGTGGAGCGCGGCATCGGCTACGTGCCTCAGATCAACAACGTGTTCCCCAGTCTCACCGTCGAGGAGAATCTCGAGATGGGGCTGTTCCTGCGGCCGCACCGCATCAAGGACCGGCTCGGGTACGTTCTAGAGCAGTTCCCTCGTCTCGAGGAGCGGATCAACCAGCGGGCGGGGAGCCTCTCGGGCGGAGAGCGGCAGATGCTGGCCGTGGGCCGGGCACTGATGATGGAGCCCGAGGTGCTGCTGCTCGACGAGCCATCGGCGGGCTTGTCGCCGGCACTTCAGGACCAGGTGTTCATCCGGACCCGTCAGATCAACGCCGAGGGAGTCTCGATCATCATGGTTGAGCAGAACGCCAGGCGTTGTCTGCAGATCGTCAACCGCGGCTACGTACTCGACCAGGGCCGCAACGCCTACACCAACACCGGCCGCGAGCTGCTGAAGGATCCCAAGGTCATCGAGCTCTACCTGGGGACTCTCGCCAAGGTCGACTGAGCCGTCACGAAGCCGGAGGGCCCCAGCGGGCCAGATCGGCGAGGAATGACGCTCCACCCAGCGCAGCCGCCGTCCCCGACGTCGTGACGATCCTCCCGTGGGTCTCCATCGGGTATGGGCTCAGGGTGGATCCGAGGGCCCGCAGGTGCGTCTCACACAGCCAGTGGCCGGCCACCGACCTGCCGATCATGCGGCCCGTCGCACACAGGGGCAGCGAACCCGTGGATACGGTGAGGACCGCCCCGCCCCGCTCGATCACCCGGTCGATCCAGTCCACGAGAAGGGTGTCTGCGGCCGCCTCCAGCGCACCGAAACCGCCTGGCAGGACGAGAATGTCCGGCAGGTGCTTGGAGTAGTGGGCGTCCAGGGCAAAACGTTGGGCGGGATCGTGGCCGGTGACGAATCGATCACCGGTACCCAGCCTGATGGCATGCCCGCCGAGTGTTCTCTCGAGTAGCTCGGTGGGTGCGAGCGCCTCTCGGGTCGCCACACCAGCGCCGAGCAGCACCGCCATCTCCATGGAAGGAACGCTACACAAAGGGGAAGGGGCCGGCTGGGCCGGCCCCTTCCATCGATTGGTCGTAGGTCGGCTCAGCCGCCTGCGAACACGTACTCGTCGAGAGCGACGTTCGGGGTCGGTCCGCCGTCGTAGGTGGCGATGCGGAAGCTGGCCGCAGCCGGCTCACCCGCGTCCACGAACTCGTAGGGGCCTCCCTGGCCGTCGTAGTCGATGTCGGTGCCTGCAGCGATGAGATCCTTGCACTCTGCGAACGTGAAGCACTTGGTGCCTCCACGGGTCACGTCGTTGATCTGCGCGGCGATGAGGATCGGGTCGTCTGACCCGGCGACCTCGGCAGCGAGAGCCACGATGATGATGGAGTCATAGGTCTCTGCGCCGTAGGCGAACACGCCACCAACTCCGCCTTCATAGGCTGCGTCGAGACGCGCCGTGAAGTCGGCGATGGCGGACAGGTCCACGGAAGGCTCCGTGCCGCGCATGCCCGAGATGATCGACGGATCGGCGAGCTCGGCACCGATACCACCGATGTTGCCATCCACGCCCCACACTTTCTTGGTATCGGGACCGACACCGCGCTCGTGCATGGTGGTGAGGATGTTGGCGGACTCGGCGAAGCCGATCACGACGATGGCGTCGGGGTCGGCGGCGACGATCTGGTCGACCTCGGCGTCGAAGTTCTCGGTGTCGACGGCGTAGGGGAGGAACGGGGTGATCGTTCCACCCAGCGCCTCGAAGTTCGCCTTGAAGGCGTCTGCGAGACCCTGGCCGTACGACTCCTGGCGGAACAGGACCGCAGCCGTGGCGTTGCCCTCTGCGGCCACGAGGTCAGCCAGAACCTTGCCCTGCAACAGGTCGGACGGTGCCGTCCTGAAGTACAGGCCATTGTCGGCGTACGTCGTGAAGTCCGGTGAGGTGTTGGCCGGCGAGAAGTGGATGACGTTGTTGCCGGTGATCTTGTCGATCACGAGCTTCGACACGGCCGAAGAGGCGGCGCCCATGATGGCGTCGACCTTCAGACCGAGAAGACGGTCCACTTCCGGGTTGGCGATGTCCTGGTTGGTGTCGCCCGAGTCGCCCTCATGGAGCACTACGGGGTTGCCAAGGACGCCGCCTGCGGCGTTGATGTCCTCAACCGCCAGACGGGCACCGGCAACCTCGGGTGGGCCGAGGAAGGCGAGGTCGCCCGTAACTGGGAGCAAGGTTCCGATCGTCAATACGCCGTCGGCAGAGGCGGAGCCTCCACCGGCCGTCGTAGCCGGTGCTTCCGTCGTGGTCGTGGTGTCTTCAACACCAGCAGTCGTGTCGGTGGTATCCGTATCACCGCACGCTGCTGCCACGAGCGCAAACACCGCCAAGATGGCGAGCAAACGCCAGTTCTTGGATCGCATTGGTTGGTTTCCTCCTATTTGGGAATGCCGCTGTGAAAGCGACCGCCATACCTTAGCGAATCCGGGACCGAGGTCCCTACAAAACCGACGAAATGCCGATTCGACTCAGCCGACCGGGAGCCAGAGCAAGGACAGGGTGGAGACACGGACATCGGTCTTCTCGAGCGGGATGTCCACCGTCTCCAACTGGTTGGCCGTGTCGTTCCAGCGAGCGGTGATCTCCATCACCTCGTCACCGAGTTCATCCTCCAACAGGTCCAGCTCGGCCGTCTTGTCCGCGAGCTTTCCCGCCGCTGATGCCATGCGCTCCTCGGTCCGTCGGGTCTGAGCCCTCCTCGAGGCCGCCCTCGACAGTCCCCCCGAGCGCTTCCGCCCGCCCAGGAGCGCTCCGAGCAGATCACCCGCGCCGGAGATCATCTCTTGCTGGCGGCGGCTCTCGACATCAACCTCCAGCTCCCTCACCCTGCGGTCGGCGGCGGCCAATTGGGTCCTGACACTCCTGATGCGAGTCTCGTAGCGCTTGCGGAGTCGGGCGATGTCGTCGTCGGCCGCATCCTCGGCCGCGGCGGCGCATCGGGTCAGGAAGGACTCCTCGGACTCGCCGACCCTGGAGTACAGCTTGAGTTCGGGGTTCTTCCACACCGAGATCTGTCGGGCCCGGACCAGATGATCGGCGAGATCTCGCTCCAGTTCGTTCCAGAAGGCCTTCGAGTCGAGCGGCACCTCGGGGAGCAGGTAGTCGGCACCCTCGGACGGCTCGTCGGTGAAGTCGCGCGGGTCGTGATCGACGGCATGGATCGACTCGCCGTCGAGGGGGCTTCGAAGCGGGAACAGGACTGCCTCGTAGGTCTCGTGGTGCTCCACTTCGGCGTACCGGTCGTCGTAGGTGAGCTGCACGGTGGCTACCGCCGCGGGCGCCAGGCGGTTCGACCCGGTCACCGCACCCACCTGTCTCGCCCATGGGGCGTCGGCCGCCAGGTAGTGGGTGGCGATACCGGGGGCAGGTGCGGGACTCACCGGGCTGACATCGTCGGGGATGGGTGCCGGGCGCGGTGCAGACGCGGGAGCGGGCGTCTCCGGGGTCAGCACTCGTACCTGTTCCCTGGTGAGGGGGCCGGCCAGGTAGGACATGACCCAGCGAGTTCCGAAGACCACAGGCTTCGACGACCGCGTGGAGTGGAGAACGAACTTCCGCTTTCCGAGACTCGAGATCAGATCGTCGAAATCTCCTGCGTCCACCTCACCGGACGCCGACTGCAGACCCTCGAGGATGCGCATCTTGTCGCGCTCGGTCTGGAGGCGCCCGATCATCCACGTACCGGCGTTGGACATCGCCTTGTAGTCGAGATCGACAGGGTTCTGGGTGGAGAGCACCATGCCCACGCCGTGGGCGCGGGCCTGCTTGAGGATGGTCAGGATCGGTTTCTTGGACGGAGGCTCAGCTGTCGGCGGGGCGAAACCGAACACTTCGTCCATGTAGACGAGGGCGCGCAGGCCCGACGTGCCCGACTTGCCGCGCATCCAGGTCACCATTTTGGAGAGGAGCAAGGTGACCACGAAGAGCCTCTCGGCGTCGGAGAGGTGCGCCAGGTACATGATGGCGGCCTGTGGTTTTCCATCGCGGAAGAGAAGGGACTCGATGTCGAGGGGCCTGCCGGCCAACCAAGAGGAGAACGACGGCGAGGCGACCAGTCCGTTGAGGCGCATTGCCAGAGCGGTACGGTCCTTGGCCGGGAAGAAGGAGTCGAGGTCGAAGACGCCGAGCTTGCGAAACGGTGGCTTCTGCACCCTTCCTATCAGGCCTGCGAGGTCGAGGTCCTGGCCTTTGGCCCAGGCATCCTCGATCACCGTCGCCAACAGGATGTGCTCTGGGCTGGAGACAGGATCGGCTTCGACACCGGCGAGGGCCAGCAATGAAGAAACGAAGCCTTCGATCTCGTCACGAAAGGTCTCGGGGTCGGCGTCGAATCCGGACTCGGGGGCAGCCAGGGAACCGATGACGTTGAGCGGCACACCGGCCGACGAACCCGGCGTGTAGATGGTCATCCCGGAGGCGTCGGCCACCGCCCTCATCCGGTCGGGGGTGATGTCCCAGGATGCGAGGCCCTCCCGCCACATCTTGGCGGTGCTGGCGGCGAGATCGTCCGGTGAGGTCTCCTGGCGGGCGGCTGCCGCCTCGTCGATCCAGGGGCGGAAGTCCTCGGCCCGGAGGGTGGGGAAGTTGAGGAGCAGGTTGCCCATGTCTCCCTTCGGGTCGAGCACCAGGCACGGGATCCCCTGGAGGAGGCATTCCTCGAGTATTCCGATGCCCAGTCCGGTCTTACCCGACCCGGTCATGCCGACGATCACGCCATGGGTGGTGAAGTCTGCGGAGTCGTACAGGACGGGTTGCCTACCCTCGTCCGACTCGACGCCGCCGATATAGAGTTCTCCAGCTTGGGTCTGCATCGTTGCTCCTCCTCCGACGATCGTAAACCCAAGGGGTGCAAGTAGCATCCTCCGCCGTGATCGACGCCCTAGCCGCTGCGCTCCTCATCTTTTCGATGCGCGTGACCGACGTCACCATCGGGACGCTCCGGATCGTCTTCCTCGTCCGAGGGAAGCGGTGGACGGCCGGCATGCTCGGGTTCTTCGAGTCGCTCGTCTGGGTGCTGGCGGCCAGACTGGTGCTGACCGACCTGGACGATCCGATCAAGATCATCGGGTTCGCGGCCGGTTTCGGGGCCGGGACCGTGCTGGGTGGGACCATCGAGCGCTGGCTGGCCCTCGGCAACAAGCTGATCCGGATCGTCTCTCCGGTCGAGTCACCGGCTGGGTTCGAGACCTTGAGGGAGGCCGGCTACCAGGTCACCGTCCTCAACGGAGAGGGCCGCGACGGTGACGTTCGCATAGCGTTCTCGGTGATCCCGCGCCGCAAGACGTCCGAAGTGCTGTCCATCGTGCGGGAGAACAATCCAGAGGCGTTCGTGACCCTGGAAGACGCCACACTGCCCAACATGAAAGCCCTCAGATC
>JBFGRR010000011.1:0-16858 GCA_041567215.1 Acidimicrobiia bacterium
AGGCTCATGGTGGGCCCGCGCCAGGAGGAGACCAATCGCGAAGTGCCTGCGATGACGATGCCTGCCACGACGCCGAGCAGCGCCGAGCCGAGCACCAACCAGCCGGGAACCACTTCGACGGCGGGAGAGAAGTCGCCCTCAGACCCCGTCACCGAGGCTCGAGGAAGCAGCCACTGGATCGAGAGCAATATCGAAACCAGAGCCATCACACCCCCGACCACGGCGCCCGACTTGGCGCCGGTCTTCACGCGATCCGCCAGAGAAGCCGGCTCGATCTCGGGCTCCTTCTCGGGCTCCTCCTGAGCGACTGCCACGGCAGCGGCTGCAGGGGTTGCCACGACGGCCTCAGGGGTCGGAGCGGGAGGCACCGCCTCGCTGACGGGTGCCGGCGTATCTGCAACCGGTGCCGGCGCCGGTTCGGGCGGCGGGCTCGCCGCTACCGGCGCGCCGCCGGTCCAGGATGCGAGCACCTCGTCCACACTGGAACCGGTCGCCTGGGCGCGCGCAGCAGCCGACCGCTGAACGAGATCAGCAGGTGCGCTCAGGGCTTCTGCCGCCGCAGCCAGAAGGTCACTCATCGGGCGGGGAGGATAGCTCGGGAACCTCGACCGGGGTCGGGTCGTCCTGGGCAGCCCGCCGACGAGCGCGCCGCTCGGCCCACCGGAGGAGGAACAAGGCGAGCAAGACCGGAACCACGAACCAGAGGACGTCATCGATTCCGGAACCGTGAGCGAAGATCATCCTCCCGCCAGGATGACCAATCCGAGTCCCGTCAGCAACACCATGAGCCCGAGCATGGCGTACTGCGTCGTCACGGCCCGTTCGGCAGGGAAGTCTGCGAGGGCCCGGTCATGGGCGAGCACCACGCCGGCAACGTGCCCGGCGACGATCACACCCACCTGGACGTACCAGATCGCCAGAGGCGGCAGCAGGGAGAAGTCGATTCGGCGGCCGGCGGTTCCGAGGAGATCCCAACCGAACCCGAACGGATCGCTCAGCGTCGAGAACAACAACTGGCCTTCGAAGATGATCAAGGAGAAGTAGTGGGCGAAGGCGTAGGCGAACCCGATGGGCACCAGCGTGTGCGCAAATCGTGTGGCGACCTGCCGGCCGGTGAAGCCTGCTCCCGCCAGCCTCGCTGCGATCGCCGAGGCCGCGTAGTAGCCGGCCCCTATCAACGCCGTGATCCCGACCAGTCCAATGGTCCCGGTGATGGTCCGCGCCATCGACCGGGACAGGGCTGGTTGCAGGGCGGCGATCAGATGACCTGCCACGTTGTCCTGCCACCAGGCGGTGGACCCGCCGCCGTCATAGGTGACGGTTCCGATCATGGCGACCACGAACACCACCAGACCCGGGCGCTCCTCTGCATGGGGCAGACCCCGCAGCCAGCCGCGCCACCCGGGCGAGCCGTCCCTGTCGCGCCCGATGGGACCGATGGCTCCGAAGAGCTGGTTGTAGACGGCGAACCCGTCACCGCTCCGGAGTGCTTGCTCCCTCCCGAAGAAGGAGGTGAACGCGAGGAGGTAGATGGAGTAGACGAGGGCGGCGATGGCCACCGAGCGCGGCCCCGTGTCAGGGGCAACCAATTCGAACCAGGTGAAGGCGAAGAACGCAGAAACGGCGGGCCAGAGCCCCCATCGATAGGCGGCGGCACCGTCGATCCTGAGCACCCTGGCCAAGGTGTTCCACGGTGAGAGCGCCGGATAGCCGTTGCCGATGAGCGCCGACGCGAACGGCACCACGAGCCAGAAGAAGACGAATACCAGCACAGGTCCAGGATTGACCGACGAGTTGTCGACCCCGATCACACCCGCAACCACGACCAGCGCGAGGCCGGCCAGACCGATGGCGCTCAACATCGCCTTCATCGGCCTCCACAGGCGGCCGTTCAGCCGTCGCATCTCCGGCTCCTGCTGGAGCCGCGGCTTGGGCCAGAGAATCGCCAGCGCCGCGAAGGAGACGACGATCACCGTTGCCGCCCCGACTATGAAAAACCTCAACGGGACGGGGAGGTCCTGGCGGCCGCCGATGCCGTGAGCCAGCGCGGGGGCCGCAGGAAACCACCATGCCGCCACGAACACCGCCAGGAGGGCCTTCCTCAACCGCCCACCTCGAGGTCGAAGAGGGGCAGATGGCTCCTCTCGAGTTCGACTTCGAACACCCCGGGGATGTCGGCCACGAACGTGAGTTCCCCCGTCATGCCGGCGACCAATTCGAGCGTCAGGTCGTAGCCGTGGACGTGGATCTCCTCGGCGACGTCACTGGTCACCCGGATGGTCACCGTCTCCCCGAGAGGCACCTCGAAGCGACCGCTCCCGATGATGTCGCCCGCCGAGAACTCGACCTCGATGAGGGCTCCCGGATCCATCGTGGTCGTGGTCACCGGCGGGGCGGTGGTCGTCGTCACGACGGTGGTGCTGGTGGCGGCGGCATCGGGCGCGGTGGTGGTCGTCACCGCCTCCAAAGGAACGGTCGTCACGGCGTCCTGGCCAGGACTACAGGCTGCGAGCAGCAGCGCCAGTACGAGAACACGAGATCGCATGGGGTGGAGAGCGTACCCCGTCGGGGATATGTGGATACTCTCGCCGCATGAGATGGATCCGCCGCCTCCTCTTCACGGTCCTCATCCTGGTGATCGTCGTGGCAGGAACGGTCACCTACCTGGTCCAGAGACCATTTCCCACCACCGAAGGGACGATCGAGATCCCCGGACTGGAGGGCTCGGTCGAAGTGATCCGCGATGTCGACGGCGTCCCCCACATCTACGCATCGAGTGTGAGTGACCTGTTCATGGCTCAGGGTTTCGTCCATGCCCAAGACCGGTTCTGGCAGATGGACTTCTCACGTCACATCGGGTCGGGGCGGGTGGCCGAACTGTTCGGGGAGTCACAGCTCGATGCCGACGTCTTCCTGCGCACCCTCGGATGGGCCAAGACTGCAGAGGCCGAATACGCCGCCGCCGGCCCGGAGATGCGCGAGGTGCTCGACTCGTACGCCGCGGGTGTCAACGCCTTCCTGGAGGGCAAGGGGAACACCGAGGTCAGCTTCGAGTACGCGGTACTCGCTCTCCAGAACCGCGGCTATGAGATCGAGCCATGGACGCCGGTCAACACTCTCACGTGGGGAAAGGTCATGGCGTGGGACCTCCGCGCCAACCTCGACGAGGAGATCAACCGGGCCGTGCTCTCGGCGCTCCTGCCCCTCGAGCGTGTCGAACAGCTGTACCCGCCCTACCCGGAGGACCACCCCCTCATCGCCGGCGGATCTCCGTCGGTGCGGTCGCATGCCCAGCTGCTCGTGGAGATCGGACTGGAGGACGTCGCTGACAAGATCGCGGCCGTCGACCGGCTGCTCGGCCCCCGCTTCGAGGGAATCGGATCCAACAACTGGGTGGTGGCAGGGTCGCGCACCGCCAGCGGTGCGCCACTGCTCGCCAACGACCCCCACCTCGGTATCCAGATGCCATCGATCTGGTACGAGGTGGGACTCCACTGCCTGCCGGTCGGCGCCGACTGCCCGTACGAGGTGGTCGGTTTCGGCTTCGCCGGGACACCCGGGGTGGTCATCGGGCACAACGCCCGGATCGCCTGGGGTGTGACCAACCAGGGGCCGGACTCCCAGGACTTGTACGTTGAGCGGGTCAACCCGGCCAACCCCCACCAGTACGAGGTGAACGGCGAGTGGGTGGACATGGTCGTGACCACCGAGGTGATCGAGGTTGCCGGGTCCGATCCCGTGGAGATCGAGATCCGCACCACCCGCCACGGCCCGATCATCTCGGGCCGATTCGGACAGCTCGATGACCTGTCGGGGGATGGTGCGGTGGAACTGCCCGACCGTTATGACATCGCCCTGCGCTGGACGGCTCTCGAGCCATCGAGCCTCTTCGAGGCGCTGGTCGGCGTCAACAAGGCATGCAACTGGGAAGAGTTCCGCGCTGCGCTGTCCCGATTCGACATCGCCGCCCAGAACTTCGTCTACGCCGACGTCGACGGGCACATCGGTTACCAATCGACCGGGAAGGTCCCCATACGTGCATCGGGTGACGGCCGCTATCCGGTTCCGGGCTGGACCGACGAATTCGAGTGGATCGGATACGTGGACTTCGAGGACATGCCGAGCATCGCCGACCCCGAGAGGGGCTACATACTCACCGCCAACCAGCCGCTCGTGGACGCCTCACACCCGGTGTTCATCGGCGTCGATCACGCCTATGGCTACCGGGCAAAACGCATCGACACCCTGCTCCGGGATCTCCGAGACGCCACCGTCGAAGACATGCAGAGGATCCAGTTCGACACATACGACGGTTCTGCTGCATTCCTGGTCCCCCTCCTGCTGGCCGCCGAGCCCGAGACGGAATCGGGACGCGAGGTGCAGCAGCTCCTGGCCGGCTGGTCGTCGCTCCAGATGGATGCCGACTCGCCCGCGGCGGCTGCCTACGCAGCCGTCTGGCGTACGGTGCTGGCAACCACATTCGACGACGAACTGCCCGAAGATCGCCGAGCCGGTGGCAACGGGCGGTTCTTCGAGACCGTTCGCACCCTCGCCGAGCAAGACAAGTGGTGGGACGACGCGAGCACCCCGGCCCGCGAATATCGCCGGTCGATCCTCGCGGCTGCCCTGGACACGGCCGGATCGGAACTGAGCCTCCGCCTTGGGGCAGACCCCTCAGCTTGGCGATGGGGAGATTTGCACACCGCCACCTTCGAGAACCAGACCTTTGGCCGCTCGGGAATCGCCCCTCTCGAGGTGATGTTCAACCGGACCTCCCCCGCCGAGGTCGGCGGGGGATCAGCCATCGTCAACGCCACATCCTGGCTGGCCCACGACGGCTATGAGGTCGTGGCGATGCCGTCACTGAGAATGGTGGTAGACCTCGCCGACCTGACACGGTCGGTGGCGGTGCACACCACGGGGCAGTCGGGACACGTCTTCTCCCGCCACTATTTCGACCAGAACGCGCTTTGGCTCGCGGGGCAGGCACACGAGATGCGCTGGGATCGCGCCCAGGTGGTGCGCGGCGCCAAGGACACCCTGAGCTTGATACCGGGCGGGTGACCGGCGTTGGAGGCGACGTCGCGTAGGATCCCTCGTATGAAGAAGATCCTGATGATCGTGTTGGTGGTCGGACTCATAGGGTTCGTCGTCAAGATGATGCTCGACAACGCCTGAGCGAATCCGCGTGGCCTAGGCTCAGCCCCGGAGGTTGCCAGGCGTGTCTTCGCATCCGATCGAGCTGATCCTGCTGAAACAGTGGGCTTCTTACATCGCCATCCCGATGTGGATCACCGATGCCGTCGGCAATCTCGTCTTCTACAACGAGCCCGCCGAACCGATCCTGGGCCACCGCTTCGAAGAGGCCGGGGAGATCCACGCCGACGACCTCGCCGAGACCTACACGACCCGCGACCTCGACGACTCGCCGCTGCTCGCAAAGGAACTCCCGATCGTCGTGGCTCTCGTGGAGGGTGTGCCCGCTCACCGCAAGCTCAAGATCCGGGGCCTCGACGGTGAGTGGAGGACGATCGAGATCACTGCACTCCCCATCATCGGCGAGGGGATGAGGCTGGTCGGAGCCCTGGCGACGTTCTGGGAAGAGCATTGAGGGCGGTCCTCCGGGGAACCCGGGGCTCGCTCGGCCGGGCGGGTGACCACACCGTCAGATACGGCGGAGACACCTCGGCGATCGAACTGACCGGGTCCCGCGGCTCGGTTCTGGTGCTCGACGCCGGCAGTGGCGCCAGCAGGGTCGTGGTTCCGCCCGACACCGTCCGAGTCGACGTCCTGCTGACCCACCTCCACATGGACCACATCCAGGGCCTCGGCTTCTTCGGGCCCCTGTTCGATCCCGACATCGAGACCCACATCTGGGGCCCGGTGTCCACCACCATGACACTTCACCAGCGGCTCAGCCGCTACCTCTCACCCCCGCTGTTCCCGGTGCGTCTCCGCGACCTGCCGACCACGCTCGTCCACGACGTCCACCCCGGGAGCTTCGAGGTCGGAGAATTCACGATTCGCGCCGATCTGGTGTGCCACCCCGGGCCCACCATGGGATTCCGGCTCGAGGATGGGGGTACCTCACTCACCTACATACCGGATCACGAACCGGCGCTCGGGAACCGCTCGTTTCCCGGCGACCCCGCCTGGACATCGGGGTTCGGGCTGGCCGAGGCAGCCGATGTGCTCATCCATGACACCCAATACACCGACGACGAGTACGGGTCGCGGATCGGCTGGGGCCACAGCACCATCCGGCACGCGATCGACTTCGCCGAGATGGCGGGTGTGGGGAGACTGGTCACCTTCCACCACGATCCCAATCACACCGATGAGTGGCTCGACCGTCGCGCCGAGAAGGCCGTCGCCGAGATCCGGCCCCGCGTGAAGGTGATCGCCGGCCTGGCCGACGTGGAGATCGAGGTCTAGTCGAAGAACTCCAGCAGCGCCTTGGCCAGATCGGCGGGATGGGTCCAGGGAATCTCATGGCGCGCCCCCGGGATCTCCACGACCTTCGCGTCCGGCAGCAGGGCTCCGAGTTGATACTGCCAGGCGGGCGGCACCAGGAAATCGCGCGTCGGGATCACCACGAGTGCAGGCTGTTCGAGCCTCCCGATCCACGGCGACGAGTCGAACCGGAGCAGGGCCATGCTCGCTGCCGAGCCGGACTCCGGCTCGCGCCGGTGGGTCTCCTCCCACATCCAGCGAGCGTGCTTCCGCTCTACAGCCCCGGTGAGAACGAGGTAGGCGGCACGCACCTCGGGAGTCCCGACCCCGGTCAGGCGCTCGAAGGCGCGGACCGCCCAGACACCCACCACACGTGCCCAGCGCCAACTCTCCACGTGGGTGGCGAATGTGGCGATCAGCGCCATGCGTCGGACCATGTGGGGATGCCGGTATGCCAGGGCTTGGACGATCGTGCCGCCCATCGAATAGCCGGCGACGTCGGCCCGATCCACGCCCACGGCCGACATCACCGAGGCAACGTCGTCGGCGACGTCCTCGACTTCGAACCGATCCACGGATTTCGGAGAGAGGCCGTGGCTACGGTGATCCACGAAGGTCACCCGGTATCGACCGGCGAGAAGCGGGCCTACTTCGTACCACTCGGCCAGGGAGGAGCCGGCCAGACCGTGGATGAGCACCACGTCGGGCGCCCCTTCAGGCCCGACCTGGCGGACGAAGAACTCCCGATCCCCGACGAACACCGAGCGGCCTGGAATCCGCCACGGATGTTCCTGTCCGGGCCTGAATCTTGGCCCGACTATCGGGCCGAACAGCCTCCACGCCACCAATCCGAAGAGAACGCGCCGCAGCAGACGCTTCATCGGCCGCTCCCCGTGACGGTGAAGGCGTGGTCGGCCACGGGCACTCCCCCGACCAGATGCTCTGAGATGATCCTCTCCAACACCTCGATCGTCACCCCCCGATACCAGACACCCTCGGGATAGACCACCGCGATCGGCCCTTGCTCGCAGATGCGGAGGCAGTCGACCTTGGACCGGAGCACGGAACCCCCGCCCGGCACGACGCTCCGAGCCGGGGCCTCGGGTTGGGCGTGCCATTCGGGCGGGGCGCTGGTGATGCCCAACTCCTTGAGGCGCCGCTTGAGATGGCGCCACACCTCGGCGGACTCTTCACGGGTGGAGCACTCCGGGTTGCTCTGCTCGGCGCACAGGAAGATGTGGCGCCGGGCCGTGGGGATAGAGAGCGCGGAGGCCAGTTCCTCGAGCCGCTCGGGGGGATTCAACGGGGTGCTCACGACAACGAAACGCTAGCTGGAACCAGATGATCCGGGTCAGACGAGAGTGATCCGGCCACCCGTCACGATCTCTCCGATCTCGACGGCCTCATCGACCCCTGCCCCGTGCAGGGCCGCGAGCATCTGGGTGTCCGTCTCCGGCACCGCTATCAGGAGGCCCCCGGAGGTCTGGGCATCGGCCAGGAGCCTCAACTCGGCCGTGTCACCGTCGACGAGACCGGCCACTGCCTCCACATTGCGGACCGAACCGCCCGGGTACGCACCGCCGGCCAGCAGCTCTCGAGCCCCGGGGAGCACCGGCACCGCGGCCACATCCACCTTCGCGCCCACACCTGATGCAGTCGTCATCTCGGCGAGGTGCCCGAGAAGACCGAACCCGGTGACGTCGGTCGCCGCGTGCGCCCCGGGCCCCATCAGCTCGCCCGCTGTCCTGTTGAGGGCAGCCATCGAGGCGACGGCTGCGGCCGCCACCGGTGCAGGGCAGTCGCCTCTCTTGATCGCGGTCGCGATGATCCCGGTTCCGATGGGTTTGGTGAGGATGAGGCGGTCTCCAGGAGTCGCCCCCGCGTTGGTCACCACCCGTGCGGCGGTTCCGGTCACCGCAAAACCATATTTGGGCTCGGCGTCGTCGATCGAGTGGCCTCCTATCACCGTGCAACCCGCCTCGGCCATGATGTCGAGGCCGCCCCGGACCACCTCGGCGAGGATGTCGAACGAGAGCCTCCCCCTCGGCCAGCCGATCATCTGGAGCGCCGTGAGCGGACTCGCCCCCATGGCGTAGATGTCGGAGAGGGCGTTGGCCGCAGCGATCCTGCCCCAGTCGTAGGGATCGTCCACCACCGGCGTGAAGAAGTCCACCGTCTGGACGAGGTTGATGCCGGTGGCGAGTCGAAAGACCCCGGCGTCGTCGGACGTCGCGGTGCCCACCACCAGATCAGGGTGGTCGGCTGCAGGGTGTTCACGCAGGGGGCGCAGAACCTGCGCCAACTCGGCAGGGCCGAGCTTGCATGCTCAACCGGCGCCGTGGCTGTATTCGGTGAGTCTGATCACCGGCGGCACGGTAGTGAAGCTGGAGAAGACCTGGCCGAGAGGCGCTTCGCCGCCTATCATGTCGTGATCCGGCAACGCCGGGTTTCTTCTTTCCAGGGACCTCTCATGGCCATCGAATCTACATTCCTGACCCCCGAAGCCTTCGAGAAGCTCCGCTCGGAGCTGGAGCATCTGCAAACCGAGGGGCGAGCCGAGGTGGAAGCCCGGATCGCCGAAGCGCGGTCGCACGGGGACATCCGGGAAAACGCCGATTACGACGCCGCCAAGAACGACCAGGGCCTCATGGAGGCACGTATCCGCCAGCTCGAGCACATCCTCCACGTGGCCGAGGTGCGCGAGGTGGAACACAGCGACTCTGTTGTCGTGGGTTCCCTCGTGACCGTGGTCGACTCCGACGGTGACGAGATGGAGTTCTTCGTGGCGCCGGCCGAGAACAAGCAGCCCGGCATATTGCTTGCCTCCCCATCCAGCCCGCTGGGCGCTGCGTTGATGGGGGCCACGGTCGGCGACGAAGTCTCCTACGAGGCTCCCGGGGGCACCTTCACGCTGCAGGTAAAGGCGATCGAGCCTTTCCGGGGCTGAGCCCCATTACCCTCCGGGACTCCTGATCCAGGACCGGACATGCGCTTCAGACTGTTGAAACCACGCGAGCTGGCACGCACGCTTCGGTTGACCGCGCGCAACCGTCCCGACGAAGTCGAGGAATACCTCGAAGGACACGCCGAGGAGTGGAGCGCCCTGGCAGAGGCGGCTCCCGGTGAGGCGGCCGACATCCTCGAGGCCATCAGCGAGGAGGCCGCAGGCGAACTGCTGACCGAACTCGACGCCGATGACGCGGCGGAGCTCCTCGAGGAGCTACGCGACGAGCTCGCCGCCGAGATCCTATCGGAGATGCCCACTGGCGAAGCGGCGGACCTGCTCACCGAAATGGAGCCGGAGGACGCCGCCGACATCCTTGCTGCTGTCGAAGACGAACAGCGCGTGGAGGAGCTCCTCGACCAGATGGAGACGGTCTCTGCAGCCGAGGTGCGCCAGCTGCTCGCCTACGCCCCCGACTCCGCCGGCGGTCTGATGACCACCGATGTGGCCGCCGTCCCCGTCGGGCTGACCGCAGGCGAGGCCATCGAGCGCATCCGCCAGCTCCAGGAAGAGCTGGAACACCTCTCTTATGTGTATGTGGTCGATGACGGGGGCCGGCTGGAAGGTGTCATCTCGTTCCGCGACCTGGTCTTTGCCAGGCCGGGACGGGGTCTCGACGAGGTGATGATCGCCGACCCGATCAGCGTGCACACCTCCACCGACCGCGAAGTGGTCGCCGAACTGGTGCAGCGCTACAACCTGGTGGGGGTTCCGGTCGTCGACGACCAGAGGATCCTCCAAGGCATGGTCGCCGCCGAGGAGATCATCGAGGCCATCCAGCAGGAGGCCTCCGAGGACTTCGCAGCCTCGGTGGGCGCCGGCGCCGAGGAGACGGTCTACACCGAAATCACCCGTTCGGTGCGGATGCGGCTCCCGTGGCTCATGCTCAACCTGGTCCTCGCCCTGGCGGTGGCTTTCGCAATCGAACAGCAGACCCATGTCATCTCGAGAGAGCCGGTGCTGGCGGCCTTGATGCCGGTCATCGCGCTGCTGGGTGGCAACGGTGGGTCACAGAGCCTGGCGGTGGTGATTCGCGGCATGGCAACCGACAGCGTGCCCCGCTCCCGGGTCTTCGAGATTCTCGGCCGGCAAGCGAGCGTTGGACTGATAAACGGCCTGGCCCTCGCGGTGTTCTCCGGCCTTGTCAGCTTCGCCCTGTTGTCGGGAGGGATTTTCGCCGCGGAGGCTCCGCCCCTGCACGTTGCAGCGATCGTCGCCTTTGCCGCGCTCGCCAACCTCACCATCGCCGCCACGGTTGGCACCGGCATCCCCATGGTGATGCGCCGCCTCGGCTTCGACCCCGCCCTGGCATCGAGCATCTTCCTGACGCTCATCACCGATGTGGTCGGCTTCGGCGGTTTCCTGGTGGTTGCTTCCGTCTTCCTGTGATCAGGAGCCGAAAACGAACTCGCCGTACTCGGCGAAGGGGCCCTGGAAACGCACGATCGAACCGTCGAGAAGACTGACGAGGTAATGGGCGTCTACCAGCGCCTGCTCGTCTGCAGTGCGATCCGCCTCGTCGATCCTGGCGGCGACGAGGGCATCGGGATCGTCGAACACATGGGCCTCGAAAAGCCCATCCTCGCTCTCGACCAGCTTGATGATGAGACCTTCGAGGTCGATGTCCGAGTAGTTGCCCGGCTCGACGACCACCCATACCTGCAGCCCGTCATCGGTCTCGGAGCGGACGACGATCTCGAATTCCTCTATGTCATCGCCTCCGATGGTGGTCTCGGTGACGGTCTGGGTGGTGGTGGTAGTCGTGGCCTCGGTGACCGGCGGGAGACTCAGCGTGGTCACCAGCGCAGGGTCGTCCGCCCGGTTACATGCGGCACCTAGGACGACCAGTGTCATGAGCACGGCAAGTCGGCGAAACATGGACCGAAGGCTACCGGCGTTCACCTGGTTTGCCAGGAACCGGCTGAGTGGCGATAAGTGGCCTGTGCCACCAGCTCCGTGAAGGCCACGGCGAGCGAGGCGGCAACAGGCCCGGGTTCGAACACGGCGCTGCCCAATCCGACCACGGCCATGACTTCCTTGGTGGTCGAGAAGGCCATGAACTCGTCTGCTTCCAGGGCCCTGTCGATCGGGAAACGACCCTCCCTCACTTCGATGCCTTGGCGCCGGGCCAACTCGAGAGCATGGGCACGGGTGATCGAAGGGAGGATCAGCAGGTCGAGCGCGGGTGTCTCGAGCGCGCCGCTCTTCACCCATCCGACGGCGAATGTCGGGCCTTCGAGGACCGTCCCGTCGTCCGAGAGAAGCACGGCGTCGTCGAAGCCCATCTCGACGGCGGAGCGGCTCGCGGAGAGGTTCGGAGCGTAGGAGATGGTCTTGGCGACGGATAGCTCCCACGGGCGACCCGCAGGGTGCCAGGGCGCATGCACCGGTCCGAGCCTGAGCGAGTCCGGTCGGGAAGGGAGGCCATGGTGCATCACGATCGTGTGTCCGGGCCCTTCCACGCCAGGGACCGCCGGGCCACGAGTGACGATGATGCGAACGATGCCCTCTCCCCCAGCGACTGCCGCCGCCTTGCACCAGCCGGCCAGTTCTCCTCGATCCCGCAGGGGCAGGCGCAGAGCCGCGGCGCTGTGCTCGAGGCGGGCAAGGTGTTCATCGAGAGCGAACAGCCGCCCGTCGTAGCTGCGAATGGCCTCGAAGCAGCCATCCCCCCGCACCACAGCCGAGTCGGTCACGGGGATGGACGCACCCGGCAGGCCGTCGACCAGCACGAACATCAGCGTCGCCGGTATCGGTTGGTGATGGGCACTCGCCGATCGCGCCCGAAGGCCTTGGTGGTGATCTTGACGCCCGGGGCCGCCTGCCTCCGCTTGTACTCGTTGCGGTCCACCATGCCGACGATCTCGATGACGAGGTCCCGATCGAATCCTGCCGCGGCGATCTCGTCGGCGCTCATGTCATCTTCGATGTAGCGCTCGAGCACGGCGTCGAGGACTTCGTATGGCGGAAGGCTGTCGGAATCTCTCTGATCCGCCCTCAACTCGGCCGAGGGAGGCTTCTCGATCGTCGAGACCGGGATCACCTCACCCTTCGCATTTCGCCGCCGCGCCAGCTCGTACACGAGCGTCTTGAAGACGTCTTTGAGAACCGCGAACCCACCCACCATGTCGCCGTAGAGCGTGGCGTATCCGACGGCCATCTCGCTCTTGTTGCCGGTCGCGACCACCATCGGGCCGAGCTTGTTGGACACGGCCATGAGAATGGCGCCCCGGGTCCTGGCCTGTAGGTTCTCCTCGGCAGTCCCGAACGGGAGACCCTCGAAGGGTCCCTCGAGCGCCGCGAGAAAAGCCTCGTAGACCTCGTCCATGGGGATGACGTCGAATCGGAATCCCAGGTTCTCGGCGAGCCGCCGTGAGTCCGAGACCGAGCCTTCCGAGCTGAAACGGCCCGGCATCGAGATCCCCCAGACGTTTCCGGGACCGAGGGCGTCGGCGGCGATGGCCGCGGTGAGCGCCGAGTCGATGCCGCCGCTCAGTCCGACCACCACCGACTCGAAGCCGTTCTTGCGGACGTAGTCACCGAGACCGGTGACCAGCGCCGCATACACCTCATCAACGGGGTCGAGGAGCGGCGCCACACAGCACGGCTCGCCACCCGCGCCTTCGATCGCCACGTCGACGACGAAAGAGTCCTCCTCGAACTGAGGGGAACGATGGAGCACCCGGCCCGTTGCGTCGAGCACCAGGCTGGCGCCATCGAAAACCAGTTCGTCCTGACCTCCCACGAGGTTCAAGTACACGACCGGCACACCGGTGGCGCGTGCGCGCTCCGCGAGCATCTCCTCGCGCTCGGCTGCCTTGCCACGGTGGAAAGGAGAAGCGTTGATGTTCAGCAGCAGACGGGCTCCGGCCGCCGCCTGCGCTGCCGGTGGCCCTTCGGCCACCCAGATGTCCTCGCAGACCGACACCCCGCAGGTGACGCCGCCCACCGGCCAGGTTGCAGAAGGCTCATCCCCGGCCACGAAGTAGCGGTCCTCGTCGAAGACCCCGTAGTTGGGCAGGAGGACCTTGTGATAGATGCCGGAGATGGCTCCGCCCTGCAGGATCGCTGCCGCGTTCGAATAGCGCCGCTCCACCGAGTCGTTGTCCCGCTCGGGGTCGACCTCGGCGATGAAGCCGACCACCGTGACGGTGGATCCGGAACGGGCGGCCAACCGGCCGAGCACCTCCAGGTTGCGCTCGACGAAGCCGCTCCGGTGGATCAGGTCCTCGGGTGGGTAGCCGGGGATGGCCAGCTCCGGAAGGAGCAGCACGTCGGCACCTGCGGACTCTGCCCAGTCCATCGCCTCGGCGATCAACGCCTCGTTCCCATCCAGATCACCGACTGCCAGATTCAGCTGTGCTCCGGCGATTCTCATACGGGCAGGATAAAGGCCGCGGCCGAGCCCACCCTCATCACGACTACCCTTGCCGATTCATGCTCGACACCGCCCAGATAGACGGGTTGGTGGCAGAAGTTCTTCCGCTGGTAGTCGAAGTTCGTCGTGCCATCCACCGTCACCCCGAACTCTCAGGCGAGGAGTACGCCACCACAGACCTGATCGCAGGCATCCTCCGCGACCATGGTTTGTATCCCCGCATGCGAACCCCCCAGCCGGGGCTGATCGCCGACGTGGGAACGGGATCCCGCATGGTCGCCTTCCGGGGTGACCTCGACGGCTTGCCCATCCAGGAACCAGAAGGCAATGCGGTCCGCTCATCGATCCCCGGCGTGATGCACGCCTGTGGCCACGACGCACATGCAGCCTTGGCGCTGGGGGTGGCGTTGGTGGTGGCCCGTCTCGGCCTCGACGGGAGGGTCCGGGTGGTCTTTCAGCCGGCGGAGGAGACGTTCCCGGGAGGTGCGCACGACCTCCTCAAGGAGGGCGTGCTCGACGGAGTGGACTCGATACTCGCCTTCCACGTCGACCCGACCCTCGCCACCGGGAGTGTCGGGCTCAAGCACGGTGCGATCACCTCATCGGCCGATCGCTTCTACATAACGCTGGAGGGTCCCGGCGGACATACCGCCCGGCCCCACCAGACCGTGGATCTGGTGTATGTGGCAGGTCAGGTAGTCACCCAGTTGCCGGCGCTCATGGATCGCCTGGTGGACGCCAGAGCCCCGCTGACCCTGGTCTTCGGGAAGATCCACGGTGGGACCGCGGACAACGTCATCCCCACGCTCGTGGAGATGTCGGGGACCCTCCGCACGGCGGATCGGGACGTGTGGGACGTCCTGCCATCGATGGTGGACCGCCTCGTGCGGGAGATCGCCAGCCCTCTCGGCGCCAAGACGACTGCCCACTACCAGAGGGGAATCCCTCCGGTGATCAACAACCCGCAGATCGTCCAGAGCCTCGAGCGGAGCGCGAGACGGGTCCTGGGCGAGGACCACATCGCACCCACCCATGTCAGCATGGGGGCCGAGGACTTCGCCCGTTACCTCGAGGAGATTCCGGGTGCTCTCATCCGGCTCGGCTGCAGCGCAGGGCAGACCCGAACCGATCTGCACAGCGCCAACTTCGTCCTGGACGAAGGCTGCCTCGAAACCGGCGTTCGAGTTGGTGTCGCCGCCGTCGCGGATCTCCTCGGCTAGCTGCTCTCGATCAGCCGGAACCCGTCGGCGATCAAAGCGGTCCGCAGGGTCTCGGTCTCCTCGGCTCGCACCGAGAGGGTGAGCACACCCCCGCCGCCATGGGTCGCGTGCCTCAGTTGGAGGTCTCTCAAATCGACACCGCTCTCGGACAGCGAGTGCCCGACCCGGGCGATCTCGCCCGGCTGGTCCTCGAGTACGACTCCTATCGACGCCACCGGCGCGGCCATGCCCGCCCGCACGTCGCGAGCCCCGGCAAGCCTCTCCTTCAACGCCTTCCGGTCGGAAGCGGCCACCAGGCCTGCCCACTCCTGGAGTTGCCCGGCCAGAGCGCGCAGTGAGCCTTCGACCTCTACACGGTTTGCCACCAGCACATCCACCCACCAACCCGGCTCCGACAGGGCCACACGGGTCAGGTCTCGAAACCCTCCCGCCGCCAGCCGGAAGGCCTCGGGGTCGCCTGAGAGCAGCGAAACCAGTGCGGCAGCGGCGACATGGGGAAGATGGCTCGACGCGGCAACGGCCGCGTCGTGATGGGCGGCAGACATGACGATCGGGATGGCCCCGAGGCCCTCGACGATCTGGCTCATCTGTTCGAGATCCGAGGGATCAGCGCCATCATCTGTGAGCACCCAGTTGGCTCCCCGGAACAGGGACCCGGACGCACCGGCCGCTCCGGCGACTTCCCTACCGGCCATCGGATGGCCACCGACGAACCGCGCAAGTCCGTGCGCGGCTTCGACCACCGGAGCCTTCACGCCTCCCACGTCGGTGACGAGAGCGGCTGTCTTCAGCGTGGGAAGGGTCTCGACGATGGATGCGACGGGCCCGGCGAGCACGATCAGGTGGGCTCCCTCGATGGTGGATTCGGGGTCATCTCCGCGGGCATCGACGGCTCCCACCTCGAGAGCGGTCCGCAGCGCACCGGGATCAGGGTCCCAGCCGGTGACCGTCCAACCCAGGCTGCGCAACCCGATGCCGATCGAGGAGCCGATCAGCCCGGTTCCGACGACGGCGGCGGTATCAGACGGCACGGCCGACGGCACTGGCGACCCGCCGCACAGCGTCCATCAACTCGGCGAATTCGGAGGGCACCAGTGCTTGCGCTCCGTCCACGAGGGCGGTGTCGGGTGTGGGGTGGACGTCCACCATCATCCCGTCTGCTCCGACGGCTACCGCAGCCAGCGACAGCGGAGCAACCAGATCCCGCCGACCACCGGAGTGGGAGGGATCTACCAGGACGGGGAGGTGTGAAAGCCGCTTGAGGATCGGTACCGCGCTGATGTCGAGGGTGTTGCGCGATGCGGTCTCGAATGTGCGGATGCCCCGCTCCACCAGGACGACCGCGTGGTTTCCCTCCTTGTAGATGTACTCGGCGGCGTTGAGCCACTCTTCGATGGTCGCCGTGAACCCCCGCTTCAATTGAACGGGCTTGGGCTGGCGCCCTACCTCCTGCAGGAGGGTGAAGTTGGCCATGTTGCGGGTCCCCACGCGCAGGATGTCGGCGTAAGACGAAACCAGCGCGACATCACGTGGGTCGAGGACCTCGGCCACGCACGGGAGATCGAGCTCTTCGCGCGCCTCGGCGAGCAGTTGCAGCCCCTTCTCGCCGAGCCCCTGGAAGGAGTACGGGGAGGTGCGCGGTTTGAAGGCGTCGCCCCGGAGCACGGTGGCACCGGCTTTCTTCACGGCTTCTGCGGTTCGGAACAGCTGATCCCGGTTCTCCACCGCACAGGGACCGGCCACGACCACAAACCGCTGAGGGTCTCCGATCGGCACACCCCGAACTTCGACGATCGTGTCCTC
>JBFGRR010000012.1:0-16714 GCA_041567215.1 Acidimicrobiia bacterium
ATACGGGTTACCCCGACGCTGGAAGCCCTCCAGGCCGCACTCGAGACCCACAACCCGAACCCATAACCCACAACCCATAACCCATAACCCACAACCGAAGGGAACCCGATGATCGACCTCACGAAGTACGAAACGGCTCTTGCGTCGGCGGTGAAGGTCGCCCGTGACAAGTCGATTCGTATACCCACGTTCAAGCAGATGAGGGACCCGTCGGCGATCCCCGACTCGGTGAAGGCGGAACTGCGCGACGTCGGCCTCTGGGACCTCGACCCGCGCAACCTCTTCAGGATCAACTGGCACAACGAGCCGACCCCCCGGGGCGGGGGTTATGGCCCGGTCAACTTCATGGAACTCCCGCCCGAGCTGACCGGCACCAACGCCCGGATCATCATGCTCGAGGGCAAATGGTTCCCGACGGGCGCCCACAAGGTCGGCGCGGCCTTCGGCTGCCTGGTGCCCCGGCTGGTCACCGGCCAGTTCGACCCGGCCACCCAGAAGGCGGTCTGGCCATCCACGGGCAACTACTGCCGTGGCGGGGCATACGACTCGAATCTCCTCGGATGCGAGTCGATCGCCATCCTCCCCGAAGGCATGAGCGCAGAACGCTTCGAATGGCTCGAGAGCGTTGCCGGAGAGATCATCAAGACGACCGGGTCCGAGTCGAACGTCAAGGAGATCTTCGACAAGTGCAACGAACTCCGCGCCTCCGGAGAAGACCTGGTCATCTTCAACCAGTTCGACGAGTTCGGTAACTACCTGTGGCACTACGCGGTCACCGGCCCGGCGATGGTCGAGGTGCTCGAAATGGTGATGGGACCCGACGACACGTTCCGCGGGGTGACGCTCACCACCGGATCCGCCGGCACGATCGCATCAGGCGACTACCTCAAACAGGTGTACCCGACCTCGAAGATCGCCGTCGGCGAAGCGGTCCAGTGCCCAACGGTGCTCTACAACGGTTTCGGCGAGCACCGGATCGAGGGCATCGGCGACAAGCACATCCCCTGGATCCACAACGTGAAGAACACCGACATGGCGATCGGACTCGACGACGAGGCGACCATGAGCATCATCCGGCTGTTCAACGAACCTGCCGGGCGCGCCCATCTCCTCGATCAGGGCGTCAAGCCCGACCTCATCGATCAGCTTCCGCTGCTCGGCATCTCAGGGGTGGGGAATCTGCTGGCCGCCGTCAAGTTCGCCCACTACTACGAGCTGGGCTCCAACGATGTCGTCATCACTCTCGGAACCGACTCGATGGAGATGTACGGAAGCCGGCTTGCGGAGCTGAACGCCGCTCGCGGCGAGTACTCGCTCATCGATGCCGCCACCACCCACCACCGTCACCTGCTGGGCGCGGGCATCGATCACGTGCAGGAGCTCTCGTACTACGACCGGAAGCGGATCCACAACCTCAAGTACTACACGTGGGTCGAACAGCAGGGAAAGACGTACGCCGAGATCCAGGCCCAGTGGTACGACTCGGACTACTGGACGTCGATCCAGGTGATGGCCGACCCGATCGACGCCTTGATCGAAGAGTTCAACTCCGCGGTTGGACTGACCTAGTCCTCTATTGCCCGGGACCTGTGGTTGGGAACCTCGGGAGGTGTCTGATGTCGGAACAGTCGAAAGGAAACGGAACGTGACGCCATCGGTATCGGACTTCATGCACAGAGTGGTTTCGCGCAGTCCTGGCGAGCCGGAGTTCCACCAGGCCGTGAGCGAAGTGGTCGAGTCGGTTTGGCCGGTGCTCGAGCGCAATCCGCACTACGTGGAAGCCAACCTCCTCGATCGCATGGTCGAGCCCGAGAGGGTGATCATCTTCAGGGTGCCCTGGCAGGACGACGAGGGCCGGGTCCATGTCAACCGTGGCTACCGGGTGGAGATGAACAGCGCGATCGGCCCGTACAAGGGAGGGCTCCGCTTCCACCCGACGGTCAATCTCGGTCTGCTGAAGTTCCTGGCTTTCGAGCAGGTGTTCAAGAACAGCCTGACGACGCTGCCGATGGGCGGCGGCAAGGGCGGTTCGGACTTCGACCCCAAGGGGCGCAGCGACACCGAGGTGATGAGGTTCTGCCAGTCGTTCATGAGTGAGCTCTGGCGCCACATCGGCGACAGGACCGATGTCCCGGCCGGAGACATCGGTGTCGGCGCACGCGAGATCGGTTTCATGTTCGGCACCTACAAGAAGCTCGCCAACGAGTTCTCCGGGGTTCTCACCGGCAAGGGGATCGCCTGGGGGGGCAGCCTGATCCGTCCCGAGTCGACCGGCTACGGCACCGTGTACTTCGCCAACGAGATGCTGAAGACCCGCCAGGACAGCGTGTTCCGCAAGACCTGCCTCGTGTCCGGATCGGGCAACGTCGCCCAGTACGCAGTCGACAACATCAACAGGCTGGGCGGCAAGGCGGTGACCCTCTCGGACTCCACGGGCTTCATCTACGACGCCGACGGCATCGATGCCGAGAAGCTCGAGTGGGTCAAAGACCTCAAGAACGTGAGGAGGGGCCGCATCTCCGAGTACGCCGAGCATTTCGGCGTCGAATTCCACGAGGGGCAACGACCCTGGTACGTCGAGGGGGCCCAGGTTGCGCTCCCATGTGCAACCCAGAACGAACTCAACGGTGAAGAGGCCAAACAGCTGCTCGCCAACGGCGTGACCGTCGTTGCCGAAGGCGCAAACATGCCCTCGGAGCGCGAAGCGGTGACACAGTTCGTGGAGGCGGGAATCCTCTACGGTCCGGGGAAGGCGGCCAACGCCGGGGGCGTCGCCACCAGCGGGCTGGAGATGGCCCAGAACGCGGGCTTCACGAGCTGGACGCGAGAGGAAGTGGACGCCAGGCTGCTGGGAATCATGATCGGCATCCACAACAGCTGCGTCTCGGCCGCCGAGGAATACGGGAGCCCGGGCAACTACGTCATCGGTGCCAACGTTGCCGGTTTCCGCAAGGTCGCCGACGCCATGCTCGCACAGGGCGTCGTCTAGAAAGGCTTGAGAATGAGAAAGAGCGTCGGCTATTTCGAGGGAACCGATTCGACCCTTCTGACGGCCCTCGTCTGCGAGGGATACGACACGGTTCCCGTCTCCAACGGTCGCGACAGCCACGGGGCACACGTCCGGTTGGTGAACGACAAGAACCGCTATGACCTGCTGATCGCGTACGTCCACAAGATCTTCGCGCCCGAGGAGACCCTCCCCGGAGACGCCACCTACGAGGACGTCTTCCACATCTGCCAGACCTACTCGATACCGTTGCTTCTAGAGGTCCCCCGGGACCTCCAGGACAAAGCCCGGCAGATTCTCAAGAACCCGCCGGAAGTGGTCCAGTTCGTCGATCCCGGCGACATGCTGACCGTGGCGAGGTCGATATTGGCCTGAGCGTCGATGGCGGATCGAAACGGCACCCATCAAGATGGGCGTCGATCGCAGATCGAGAAGGTAGTGAGGAGCGAGTGATGCGGATAGCGGAGAGAATCAAGAGACTGGGTACCGAGACCGCCTTTGCGGTATCGGGCGAGGCTGCGACATTCGCTGCCCAGGGCAACACCGTCTATCCGTATCACCTCGGGGATCTGAACCTGCCCACTCCTTCGACCGTGGTGGATGGGGCATTCAAGGCGATCGCCGACGGCAAGACCGGGTACTGCCCGAACGCCGGCATCCCCCAGTTGCGGGAAGCGATCGCCGCCGATGTGTCTGCGTCCCATCACGTCGAGTACGCGGCGGAGAACGTGGTCGTCCAACCGGGTGGCAAGCCGACCATCGGCAAGTTCCTCGCAACGGTGATGAACCCTGGGGACGAAGTGCTGTACCCGAACCCGGGCTATCCCATCTACGAGTCGCAGATCGAGTACCTCGGAGGCGTCGCAGTGCCGTATGGCTACATCGAGGTCACCGACAACTTCGACCTCGACTTCGCCGCCATCGAGGGGGGCATCACCGACAAGACGAGGGTCTTGATCCTCAACGATCTCCAGAACCCGAATGGAGCCGAACTGTCACCCGAACAGCGGTCCCGGCTGGCCAGGATCGTGGTGGACAACGACCTCTACGTGCTCTGCGATGAGGCGTATTTCGACATGCGGTACGAGGGGAAGAGCGTGTCCTTCGTCGAAGAGCCCGGGATCGCCGAACGCGCAGTCATCCTGTACACCTTCTCCAAGAAGTTCGCCATGACCGGCTGGCGCCTCGGGGCGAGCGTGGGGCCGAAGGAGATCGTGGACGTGATCGCCAAGATCAACGTCAACGACGAGTCGTGCACCACCCATTTCATCCAGTACGGCGGCCTGGCCGGCCTCCAGGGTGACCAGAGCGAGGTGAAGGCCATCCTGAGAGCCCTCGAAGAGCGGAGAGACGCTGCAGCGGCGGGACTAAATGCGATCGAGGGCGTACGTTGCATCGTGCCCAACGCCACCTTCTATCTGTTCCCCAACGTCACCGAAGTCATGAAGCGAAAGGGGCTCACCGACTACGAGGAGTTCCGGCGGGCCGCCTTGCACGCAACCGGCGTGTCTTTCACCACCCGGCGCCACTTCGGGCGGACCCGCCCCGATGAATCGAGTCAGTACATCCGCTTTGCGTATTCGGGAATCGGCGTCACGGACATCGAGGAGTCCATGGCTCTGTTCAAGGCGTGGTGCGAAGCCTGACGCGAGAGCCGGCGTTGCAGCGGTTCGATAGCATCCTTGCGCACGGGCGCTCGGTAACGCTCGGCACCTGGAAGGACGAGTCATGATCCGCAGATACCACCGCCCGGACAGTCTCGATGAGGCGGCCGCGCTGGTGGCCCGTCGCGACGTCGCAACGAGAGTGCTCGGCGGCGGCACGGTCATCAACGGACTCCCGGACTTCGCCTTCGAGGAGGTGGTCGATCTCCAGGCCCTCGGGTTGGACAGCGTCGAGATCGCCGGGACCACACTCCGCCTCGGGGCGATGGTGAGGCTCCAGGACATCGTCGATCACTCCTCGATACCACTGGTGTTGAGCGACCTGGCAAGAAGGGAGGCGCCCAGCACCATCCGCAACGCCGCCACCGTCGGTGGGACCGTGGGAACGGCCGACCCGGAGAGTGGGTTCCTTGCCGGTCTACTCGCATATGCGGCCACGGTCAGCGTGTTCGAGGAAGGGTCGACCACCACTCACCCGCTCGCCGACTTGTTGAGCGACGCGACCCTGCTCGGGTCCGGGATCATCACGACGGTGGCCCTCGACATGACCGGGCGCGCCGTCACCGAGGCCACAGGCCGCACACCGGCAGACACGCCCATCGTGCGGGTGGTCGGCTGGATGGACGATGCCGGCACCAAACGGCTCGCCGCCTCGGGGGTCGCCTCGACGCCGATCGTCATCGACCCCCAGCGTCTCGACGAACTCACACCGCCGGTCGACTTCCGTGGGTCGATGGAGTACCGCTCCCACCTTGTCGAGGTGCTCACGAGGCGGGTACTCGCACGCCTCGTTGACGGAGGCGCGACATGAAGATCACCCTCACGATCAACGGCGACACCAAGTCGGTCGAGTGCGCCCCCCACGAGTCGCTCAAGACCGTCCTCCGGCGAGAGGGCTACTACAGCGTCCGCTTCGGATCGGAGACGGGGGAAACCGGAGCCGATGCCGTTCTCGTGGACGGCCGCCTGGTGTCCAGTGAGGTGATGCTCGCCGCACAGGCCGATGGCCATGTCATCGAGACGGTCGAGGGGCTCTCACCCAGGCTGAGCATGCACCCGATACAGGAGGCCTTCGTCGCCACCGGCGCCATCCAGTCTGGATACTCGACACCGGCCATGATCCTCGGCACCAAGGCGCTGCTCGACAAGGTACCCGACCCCACCATCGAGGAGATCAGGGACATGCTGTCCGGCATCCTCGACCGCGAGACCGGGTACCTCCGGCCCGTCATGGCGATCAGCCGCGCAGCCGCGGTGCTGCGTGGTGAAACGGTGGACGAGGTCCACACCGCGCTGATCCGTCCGCTGACCTACGAACACGCCATCGACACGGCAACGGACCCCGAAGACGCGCCGGCCGTGTTCCCGAAGGTCGTGCCGCATCCGGACGTTCCCGACACATCCGTCGTCGGCAAACCCGAGTTCAAGGTCGATGCCGTGAAACTCGCCAAAGGCAACCCGGCGTTCGTGGACGATGTCGAGTTCCGGCAGATGCTCTTTGCGAAGGTGCTCTACAGCCCCCATGCTCATGCACGGATCGTGAACATCGACGACACCAAGGCCCTGGCCTTGCCGGGGGTCAAGGCTGTGATCCATCGTGGCAACGTCCCCAGGGTCCGTTACGCCTCGGGTGGACAGAGTTTCCCCAACCCACTCCCCTACGACCAGGTCAGCTTCGACGACAAGGTTCGGTACGTCGGAGATCGGGTGGCGGCGGTGGCAGCAGAGACCATCGAAATCGCCGAGGAGGCCTTGGGCCTCATCGACGTCGAGTACGAGATCCTGCCTGCCGTCTTCGACGAGAACGAGGCCATCGCCCCCGGAGCACCCGTCATACACGATGAGGGGGACATGGAAGGGGCCCACGACCCCAGCCGGAACATCGTCCACCACATCGCTGCCGATAGCGGCGACCTCGATGCAGAGATGGCGAGAGCCGACCGCATCTTCGAACAGACTTTCAGGGTCCACCAGGTGCAACAGGCACCGATCGAGCCCCACATCGCCATCGCCTACTGGGACAGCGATGAGCGCATGGTGATCCGGACGTCCACACAGGTGCCCTTCCACGTCAGGAGAATGGTCGCCCCTCTCCTCGGTCTGCCCGTCAAGAAGATCCGGATCGTCAAGCCTCGAATCGGTGGCGGTTTCGGCGCCAAGCAGGAGATGCTGATAGAGGACATCGTCGGCCACCTGACGATGGCGACGGGACGCCCGGTGCGCCTCGAGTTGACCCGTGAAGAGGAGTTCGTATCGAGCCGGACCCGCCATCCCCAGACCATCACCTACCGGACCGGTGTCGACGTGCTCGGACGACTGGTCGCCCAGGACATGAAGGTGGTCGCCAATACCGGCGCATACGGAACCCACGGGCTCACGGTTCAGATGGTCACGGGCCTGCGGGGATTGAGTTCCTACAACTGCCCCGCCAAGAGGTTCCGCTGCGATGTCGCGTACACGAACCTGCCCGTGCCGGGCGCATACCGCGGCTACGGCGCGCCGCAGGCCCTCTTCGCGCTCGAGTCACACATGGAGGACATCGCCGACGCTCTCGGCATGGATCCACTCGAGTTCCGGCGCAAGAACTGGACCGGAGTCGGAGATCCCATCGACATCGCCCCCCAACTCGGAGAGGGTGAGGCACCGGAGGATGGCTTCGTACCGGTCATCACCTCGAGCGGTCTCGAGGAGTGCGTGGCGCAAGGCGCCCGGGCAGTCGGGTGGAACCGCCGCGACCAACCGGAGTGGAGGTCGCCGACCGGCCAGCCGAACATCCGTCGCGGTCTGGGATTTGCGATGTGCATGCACGGAAGTGCCATACCCGGGCTCGACATGGGGGCGGCGAGCATCAAGATCAACGACGACGGGTCTTTCAATCTGCTCATCGGCGCCACCGATCTCGGCACCGGCGCGGACACGGTCCTCGGGCAGATCGCCGCGGAGGTCCTCGGGGTTCCTCTCGACGACATCCTCGTCTACGCAGCCGACACCGATATGACCCCCTTCGACACGGGTGCGTATGCCTCGTCGACGACATACGTATCCGGCATGGCGGTCAAACGTGCTGCCGAAGAGACCCGCACCCTGATCGTCAACAGGGCGGCGCTGATGCTGGACGCTCACCCGGGCACCATCGACCTGAAGGACCGCCAGGCATGGACCACCGATGGCCGATCCGTGTCACTCCAGGAGATCGCGCTGCACTCGCTTCACCAGGAGCAGCAGCACCAGATCATGGGCACCGCCTCGTATGTCTCCCCCGAGTCGCCGCCGCCCTATGCCGCCCAGTTCGCCGAGGTCGAAGTCGATGTCGACACCGGCCAGGTCACAGTCAAGTCGTTGATCATGGCAGTGGACTGCGGTGTGCCGATAAACCCCATCACTGCGGCAGGCCAGGTGGAGGGCGGCATGGTCCAGGCCCTGGGATACGGCCACTGCGAGGAGATGGCCTACGACGAGAACGGCAAGATGGTCAACGCACGGTTCGGGCCCTACTGGATCTACCGGGCGGACGAGATGCCGCGCATCGACTCGTACCTGGTGCAGACGATGGAGAAGAGCGGGCCGTTCGGCGCAAAGGCGATTGCGGAGATACCCAAGGACGGGGTGGCTCCGGCCATCCGCAATGCCATCGCCAACGCAACCGGGGTGCGGATGCACGCCATCCCGTTCACGCCTGAGCGGGTGTGGCGAGCCCTTCAGGCAGACGCCGATTCGTGAACACGGGCAAGGACCATGAGCTCCTGAAGGAGCTGGCCGATTCCGTGGGTGCGGGCATTCCCGTGGTGCTCGCCACCGTCGTCGCCACCAGGCGATCGGTTCCCCGCCATGCAGGCACCAAGATGCTCATCTTCGGCGACGGGCGGCTGGTGGGAACGGTGGGCGGCGGCGAGATGGAGTCGCGGGTGATCGACGATGCCAGAGCGGCGCTCGCGGCGGGAAAGACCAACCTGCTGGAATACACACTTCTCGCCCCGGACCGCGGAGATCCCGGGGTCTGCGGCGGCGAGGTGCAGATCTATCTGGAGCCCTACATGCCACCCCACACAGTCCTCGTCATCGGAGCAGGCCATGTCGGGAAGGCGGTCGTGTCGCTCGCCAAGTGGCTCGGGTACCGCACGATCGCCGCAGACGATCGAGCCGACATGCTGACCGCAGTCGAGCTGCCCGACGCCGACACACTCCTGAGCGGATCGATCACCGAAGCCCTCGACCCCGCCTCGATCACGGAGGACACCTCCGTGGTGGTCGTGTCGAGATCGGTTGCCATCGACGTCGAGGCGATTCCCATCCTGCTCGCCTCGAAGGCCGGCTACATCGGCGTCATGGGAAGCCAGCGACGATGGACCACCACCCGCGCCCGTCTCCTGGAGGCAGGGGTCACCGACGAGGCCCTCGAGCGCATTCACGCCCCGGTGGGGATCGAGATCGGGGCAGAGACCGTGGAAGAGATCGCGGTGTCGATCATGTCGGAAGTGATCCGCGCCGCACGTGCTCGCTGAGAGCGGGATGCTCTTCGCAGACCACACCGTGGTGATCCGGGGCGGCGGGGACCTGGCGACCGGTGTTGCCCACCAGTTGCACCATGCCGGCTTTCCGGTGATCGTCCTGGAACTCGACGAGCCGCTGGCGATCCGCCGGACGGTTGCGTTGGTCGCGGCGCTCTTCGAAGGAGAGGTGGCAGTGGACGGCCTGGTCGGCAGAGAGGTGGGTTCACCCTCCGAAGCGCTCTCCACCGCCCCCACCGGCGTGATCCCCGTTCTCGCCTCCCGCCATCTGCCCGACTTCGACCACCCGCCTTCGGTGCTAGTCGACGCCAGGATGGCCAAGCGGAACATCGACACGACCATCGGCCAGGCGCGTCTGGTGGTTGGTCTGGGCCCCGGGTTCACGGCAGGTCTCGACTGCCATGCCGTGATCGAGACCGCCCGCGGCCACCGGCTAGGCAGGGTCATCTGGGACGGCAGCGCAACGCCCGACACCGGCTCCCCGGGAGAGATCGCAGGCGAGACCGACAAGAGGGTCATCAGGGCGGAGACGGCCGGCAAGGTTGCATGGACCGTGGCCATCGGCGATCTGGTGGCGGCCGGCCAGCACGTCGGAAGAGTGGGCGGAGACGCCGTGACCGCAGCCGTCGGCGGAGTCGTTCGCGGGCTCCTCCACGAGGGCACACCGGCGCGGGCCGGGATGAAGATCGCCGACATCGACCCGCGTGGTGACCGCTCGGCCTGTTTCGAGATCTCCGACAAGGCGCGCCTCGTGGGTGCGGGTGTGCTCGAGGCGGTGCTCGTCTCCCTGAACCGCGGATGAGTCCCGGGCTCACGACCCTGCTCGGAGCCCGCCGGGGAGACCTGGTCGCCTTCGTCGGCGCCGGCGGCAAGACGAGGCTGATGCTCGGCCTCGGACGCGAACTATCCGACGCCGGGCTCCCCGTCTTGATGACCACCACCACCCGCATGGGTGTCGAAGAGATCCCCCAATGGGCGCGGCTCTGTCATACACCCGGAGAGGTGCAGATACAGCTGTCGGCCGGGTCGCCGGCCTTCCTGATCGGAGCCGCAGGTGTCGAGAAGATCTCAGGCGTCGATCCCGATCTGGTGGCCCAGATCCATGCGGCGACCTCTGCAACGGTGCTCGTCGAGGCAGACGGAGCCCAACACCGAGCCTTCAAGGCACCGGCAGCCCACGAACCGGCGATCCCCCCGACGGCCTCCCTGGTGGTGGTGGTCGCCGGTCTCAATGCACTGGGACGGAGGATCGAAGAGGTGTGCCACCGCCCCGAGCTGGTTGCGGCTCTCGCGCGCCGGAGCACCGGCGATCCACTTCGCGCGGAGGACATGGCGACGGTGCTGTCCAACCCGGACGGGGGTTTGAAGGGCGTCCCCCCAGAAGCGAGGGTGACCATCGCCCTGACGATGGCGACTGCCGACAGCGAAGCCGCCATCGGTTCGATCCGGTCTGCGGTCACCGGTCGCGTCGCGGTCGTCCCCGCCGGGCGTTGACCGCCGACCGGGCATAGGGCACTGCGGATAGTGACACTCGGTTCGGGATGCGCCACCCGGCTCTGCCCTACACTCGCATGAGCCTCACCCTTGCCGACGTGCACGCCGGGGAGGGATTCGACAGGAGAACGGGCTCACGAACCGGAGGAAGAGAAAGAAGACATGGCACAACAACGAACGCGAATGTTTGCGGCCCTGATGCTCGCTCTTGCACTCATTGCAGGTGCATGCGGCACAGACGCCGAAGAGGATGGGGGCACACCCCAGGAGACGATCAAGGTCGCCTTCGTCCATGTGGGGCCGGTCGCCGACAAGGGCTGGTCATGGGCGCACGACCAGGGCGCACAGTATTTGAAGGCACAGCTGGGTGATGCAGTCGAGATAACGACGCTCGAGAGCATCCCCGAGGGTTCCGACTCGCAGCGTGTGTTCGAAGATCTCGCCGCCGCCGGCAACAAGCTGATCTTCGGCACCTCGTTCGGCTACATGGATCCGATGCTCGCAGCTGCGGCCAACCACCCCGACACGGTGTTCATGCATGCGACCGGGTACAAGACCTCGGAGAACATGGGCAACTACTTCGGAGCCGCCGAAGAGGGCCGTTACCTGAGTGGGATGGCGGCAGGAGCTGCCACGACGACCGGCAAGATCGGATACGTCGCGGCCTTCCCGATCCCCGAGGTGCTGCGCGGGATCAACGCGTTCACCCTTGGAGCCCGGGAGATCAACCCGTCCGCCACCGTACAGGTGGTGTGGACGTCGACGTGGTTCGACCCGCCCAAGGAGAGCACGGCAGCCGAGTCCCTTCTCGATGCCGGCGTCGACGTGATCGCCATGCACCAGGATTCGGCCGCACCCGGCCAGGCGGCCGAGGCCGCCGGGGCCAAGTGGGTTGGCTACAACACCGACATGACCGAGTTCGCCCCCACTGCATGGTTGACCGCGGCCATCTGGGATTGGGGCCCGTTCTACCTGCTGACGACACAGCAGGTCCTCGACGGGACCTGGACCACCGGGGCCTACTACGGGAACATGGCGGACGCCATGGTCGATATCGCTCCCTTCGGGGGTTCTGTGGACCAGGCGACCCGTGATCTGATCCTGGAGCGCAAGCAGCAGATCATCGACGGGAGCTTCTCGGTGTTCTCAGATCCGATCGTCGGACAGGACGGCGTCGAGCGACCCCTCGGTGACATCTTCACGATGGACTATTTCGTCGAGGGCGTGATCGGCAGCCCGACGGGCTGACGACACTTCGATCCGAAGAGAGGGGGCCCCGCTGCGCGGGGTCCCCTCTCTCGTGGCACACCCGCCAACTACTGACGAAAGGCCCGGAGACTGAGGCGCCCGGCAGCGGCCGCCCTCCGGCCCGATTCGCTAGCGTGTTGACGTGCCGAACTCCAGTGATGAGACCCTTGCGGTCGAGCTTCGGAATGTCGACGAGGCCTTCTACGGCGTGAAGGCCAACGACAACGTCAGCTTCGAGCTGCGTCGCGGGGAGGTCCACGCCCTGCTCGGCGAGAACGGCGCAGGCAAGTCCACGATGTGCTCGATCCTCGCCGGTCTCTACAGACCGGATGCCGGCGAGATGTTCTTCGAAGGCCGTCCGGCCCACTTCCGCTCTCCGAAGGAGGCACTCGCTGCAGGTGTCGGCATGGTGTACCAGCACTTCCGGCTGGTCTCGAACCTGACCGTCGCCGAGAACTTCGCCATGGGACATCCCGACGTCAAGGTGTTCATCGACAACAAGCGGCAACAGAGGAACGCCGCGGCTCTCGGCGAGCAGTACGGAATGCCGATCGACCCCACCGCCCGTATCTGGCAGCTATCCGTAGGCGAACAGCAGAGGGTCGAGATCCTCAAACTCCTCTACCGCAACGCCAAGGTGCTCATCCTCGACGAGCCCACCGCAGTGCTCACACCGCAGGAGAGCCAGCAACTGTTCACGACCATGCGCCAGATAGCCGACGAAGGCCGGTCGGTGATCTTCGTCTCGCACAAACTCAACGAGGTGAAACAGGTCTCGGACCGCGTCACCGTGCTCAGGGACGGCAAGACGGTGGGAGGGGCGGAAACCGCAGACGCCACCCCGAGGGACCTGGCCAGGATGATGGTGGGCCGCGAGCTCGACCTGCCGACCCGCGACTCGAACCCGGAATACGGCAACGTGGTGCTCTCGGTGAAGGATCTGCGAGTGCCCGGCGACCGCGGTCTCGAGGCCGTGAAAGGGGTGTCCCTCGAGATACGCGGTGGCGAGATAGTCGGGATCGCCGGTGTCTCCGGCAACGGCCAGCGCGAACTCGCCTACGGGCTTTCCGGGCTCCGCCTTCCTTCCGCAGGATCGGTCCACATCGGCGGCAAAGACGTCACCAAGGCGACGGTGTCCGGACACATCCACGCCGGACTGGCCTACGTACCCCAGAATCGCCTCGGCATGGGTCTGGCCCCCGGCATGACCACGGAGGACAACCTCGCCCTGAAGGCCTACACGCAGCCGCCGTACTCCAAGGGCTCGCGCCTGATCGCCGCGGCCTTCAAGTCCGAGGGCGCACGCGAGATCGTCCAGTACGACATCAGAGGTGTGCGACCGGGCCTTCCGATCAGGCTCCTCTCCGGCGGGAACCTCCAGAAGGCACTCATCGCCCGCGAGGTCGAACTCAAGCCGCAGGTGATGATCGCCCGCTCACCGACACGGGGACTGGACGTCGGCGCCACCGAGGCGGTGCGAAACCTGATCCTCGCGGAGCGAGCGCGCGGCGCCGGAGTGTTACTGATCTCCGAGGACCTCGATGAGGTGATGGCCCTGTCTGACCGGATACTCGTCATGTATGAGGGCCGGTTCGTCGGTGACATGCCGGCGGAGGAAGCCACGGCGGAGCACCTCGGTCTCCTGATGGCCGGACACCGGGAGCCGGCCACGTGAACCTCCGCAGGCTCGTCGCCGAACCGCGCGGCCTCTCACCGTGGTGGCTCACGCTGCTGGTCCCCACGGTCGCGGTCTTCGCGGCACTGGTGGTGGGCGGTCTCTTCCTCTTCGTGACCGGTGAGAACCCACTCGACGTGTACGCCCATATGGTCAAGGCTGCGTTCGGCACCTCCAGGGGCATCAGCGAGACTTTGATCTCGGGGACGCCACTGATCCTCACCGGCGTAGCCGCCGCAGTCGCCTTCAAGACCCTGGTGTGGAACATCGGCGCAGAAGGCCAGTTCCTCATGGGAGCGATCTTCTCGGCCGGCGTCGCCATCTGGCTCGGGACCGGCGCGCCCGCCGTGGTGGCCCTCCCCCTGGTGATCCTCGCCGGCGGACTGGGCGGCGCACTATGGGCGGCAGCCTCGGCGGTTCCCCGCGTCTATCTCGGGACCAACGAGATCATCACCACTCTGATGCTCAACTTCATCGCATTGAGCGGCATGAACTACCTCATCTTCGGCTCCAAGAGCCCGTGGAGGGACCCCGAGGTGAGCACCTTCCCGCAGGGCCGGCCGATACCCGAGAGCGCACGACTGCCCGAGTTCTTCAACCGTCTCGACTACGGCCTCATCATCGCCATCGCCCTGGCGGTGACGGCCTGGTACCTGATCAACAAGACCCGGTGGGGCTTCGAGGTGCGCATAGTCGGCGACTCGAGCGATACGGCGCGATATGCGGGTATCGATGTCAACCGCAAGATCCTCAGCGTCTTCCTCGCCTCGGGAGCCTTCGCAGGGTTCGCAGGTGGCCTGTACGTCGCCGGTCCGGTCGGATCACTGGATCCTCGATCACTGGACCTGGGACTCGGGTTCACCGGGATCATCGTCGCCGCCCTGGCCCGGCTGAACTCGGTGGCGGTGATACCTGTCGCCGTGCTGCTGGGAGCCCTCAACAACGCCGGGCCGAGTCTCCAGTCGATCGGCGTCCCCACGGCCACGGTGACCATGCTGCAGGGCGCGATTCTCATCTTCGCCGTCGGCGGTGAGTTCTTCATCGCCAACCGGATCAGGAGGCCGGAGGCCAGGATCGCCGCCCTCGAAGCGGGAGAGGAGGCCATCAGCGCATGAACGACTCCCAGTTGATCCTCATGCTCGTCGCGGCGATCGCGCTGGGAACTCCGCTCATCTTCGCCACGGTTGGCGAGATCATCGCCGAGCGAGTGGGGATCCTCAACCTAGGCGTGCAAGGCATGATGCTCGTCGGAGCGGTCGCCGGGTTCTGGGCCACCTTCAACACCGGCAGTCTCGCCGTGGGTGTGGTCGTCGCCACGGCGGCCGGCGCGGCTCTGTCCCTCGTCCACGCGTTTGCCTCGATAACCCTCAGGGTCAGCCAGATCGTCTCCGGCCTCGCCCTCACCCTCTTTGGCACCGGTCTCGCCAGTTTCCTCGGTCGGGCGGGCAGCGACCCCCTGGTCGGCAATCCGTCCCGCCGTGTCTTCGATCCGATCGTCAGCGGCGGGATCGCCGACTGGCCCATCGTCGGTCCGCTCGTGTTCGGACACGATCTCCTCGTGTACCTGGCGTGGCTGGTCGCAGCCGGGGCCAGCTACTACCTGTTCCACACCCGGATGGGCCTCTCCGTACGGGCGGTGGGTGAAGACCCGGCCAGCGCAGAGGCCTCGGGCATCAACGTGGCCTGGGTCCGCTACGCCCATGTCATGGTCGGAGGCGCCCTCGCCGGGCTCGGTGGAGCCGCCTTCTCCCTCTCGCTGGTTCCGACCTGGCAGGACGATCCGATCGGGGCCGCGGGCTGGATCGCCATCGCCCTGGTGATCCTGGCGAGCTGGCGTCCGTGGCGGGCGGTCTTCGCCGCCTACCTCTTCGGTGCAGCCGAGCGCCTCCAGTTCACGCTCCAGACCCTCGGAGAGCCATGGAGCAACATCCCTTCGACGGTTCTCGCCATGACCCCGTTCGTGCTGGCCATCGTCGCCATGATCGTCCTGGCGAGCGGCAAACGAGCCCGGTTCCTGGGCGCCCCGGCGGCGCTGGCGGTTCCCTACTTCCGCGAACAGCGCTGATCGAGCTCAGTCCTCCGGATAGCCCGGATGCGGTATGAACGTGCCTCCAGAGACCATCGCCGGTATGTGGGGCATCGAGGAGGCGATCCCCTTCAACAGCGTGTACATGACTGCGGCGGGTTCCAGCGAGAGCGCCTCACCCTCTTCAGCCGATGTGGCGGTCGCTTCGATCAGATCGAGCGTCCCCTCGGCCAACTCGGCGGTGAACCCCGGTGCCGTGTATCGGACATGGCCGTTGACCTCGATCCGATGGGTCTGGCCATCCACCCGAGCCTCCATCGTGGCCGCGTCGAACATCATGAAAGCATTGGTCTTCTCGGCCTCGAAGTCATCCCGATTCAGATAGAGGCGGGGTTTGTCCCTGTAGGGCTCTCCCGAGGTGGGGCAGGAGGTCACACAGTTGCCGCACTCATTGCAGAAGTCGGTGAGAACGGCGATCTGAAGGCTCTGGTCGGCGACGAACGGCGTTGAGGATCCCGCTGCGACGGACCCCGACCGGACCGACAGTGCGGGGAGTTCGAAACGCACCGGTGACATCTCGTAGGTCATCAGAGCCATGTTCGGGCACACCCCGACACACAGGCTGCAGATCTGGTGACAGTCCAGACACCGGCTCGCCTCCCTGATCGCCTCGTCCGGCGTGTACGGCAGCACGGTCTCGTCGAAACCAGACCGCTCGGAGAGCGGAGTCGAGCCGATCGGGACCCGATACTCCCTCCTCGAGCGTCGCACCACCAGATCGTGGAGGTCGATGGGGGGAGCCTCGACCTCCGGGATCGCCCTCGCCGATCCGAGCCGGGCCGCGATCGCAGCAGCCACCTGCTTGCCGTCGGCTGCCGCTTTGACGATCGAGGAAGGGCCATCGGCGGCTACGTCTCCGCCCGCGTAGACGCCCGGTATCGACGACTCGAAGGTGATCGGGTCTACCTCGATGTAACCCCGCGAGGTGAGAGTCGGTACTTCGTCGCCGAAGAAGTCGAGGACCGAGTGCTGGCTGATGGCGAGGATGAGCGTGTCGAGACCGATGTCGAACTCGGAGCCGGCTACGTCGAA
>JBFGRR010000013.1:0-16431 GCA_041567215.1 Acidimicrobiia bacterium
GGGGGCGTAGCGATTCAACTCGTCGAGAACCAGGAAGAGGAGTTCGTCGGACTGCCCGGCGCGCTCCTTGTCCTCGAACGCCCGGCGAACGTTCACACCTACCACAAACCGTTTGGCGCGATCGTTCAGGTTGTGGATGTCTACGACGGTCACCTGCGCATCGGTCGTGACACGGTGTTTCCCGGGGTTGGGCACGTCTCCTCGGATCAGCCTCTCCACATGGCGAACCGAGCCGAGCAGCCTGCGGACGAAGGCATTGATCGTCCCCATCGAGATCGCCGGCCCGGCCCAGACGTGCCGATCCTCGTCGTCCTGGACCTTGGTCACGACCAGCTCGGCCAGATCGCGGAAGGTGCGAACGGTGGCACCTTCGATGCGTACACCGCCATCCTCGAGCGCGGTGGCCCGGCGGAGCTGCGCCATGACATTGTGGATCACGATCGTGTACTGGGCTCGGTCGTCCTCCGCGTCGGCGAAGAGGAACGGGAGCAGGTCTTCGGAACAGAATTCGGAGAGCGTCCAGAAGAAGGCGGTCACGCCCGTGGATCTGGCCATCGTGTCCGGCTGGGCCGCGGCCGAGCCGATCCTCGGGGGAGCGAAGATGGCCACCGACCGGAACGCCTCGGCGGGCAGGCCGATCGTCGAATAGCGGTCCCTCTCGGCGTCGTCCATGCGCGAATTGGGCTTGTCGAGAAAGAGCAGGTCTTCGCCCTTCACGTTGAAGATCAGCGCCTTGGTGTTGATGGACCGGCGCCCGAGTACACCGCTCGTGAACAGCGAGTGGAGAAGGAAGGTCGCATAGGTCGTCTTCGTCGCCACTCCGGATATGCCGGAGATGTTGACGTGTGCGCCCCGGTTGCCATCGATGAACTCGAGGTTCGCGTAGAGGGGCTCCCCGGCGCGAGACAGCCCGATGGGGAGGCGGGATCCCATCCTGTCGAAGTAGAGGGCCATGTCGCGCTCTTCGCCCCGGGCTCGCCTCACCTCCTGGCCGGGCGACGGCGGGACGAAGATCTCCGGCTCGAATCGGGTCGTGGTGATCTGGGCCGCCTCGGCCACCTCGGCCGGGAGGATGCCCGACTCGATCAGGAAGACGTCGGAGTCGAAGCGAGCACCCTCGTGACGGGCGCGCACCTGGGATACGACGCCGTACATGCCCACCGACTCACCTCCGGGCAGCGTGCGCTCCAGCGCGACCACATCGTCGAGTTGCAAGTAGGCGTCGGGGGCGATGCCAACCCAGTATTCGAGAGGTGTCGCATCTTCGGTGCCGATGACCCGACCAACGATTTCTGGATCCACCGGGCGAGGCTATCAGCCCTGGCCGGCCCTACTCTGGCCCGGTGCCGAGATTCGCCCCCACAGCGTGGACGCCTCCTTCGGACGTCGGGCTGGTCGGGGACTTCGCGGAGAACCACGACCTTGCCGTCGCAGACCTCTGGCCGACTGGTGGCCAAGGCCCCGAAGACATCGTCATCGACCGTCTCGGACGGGTGGTGGCGGGGCTCGACGACGGGCAGATCGTACGATTCGACCCTTCCGGCCGGCGGGCGAGGACGATCGCCTCGACCGGAGGACGCCCACTGGGCATCGAACTCCATCCGGAGGACGGCTACATCATCTGCGACGCCTACAAGGGTCTGCTCCACCTGACGAGCCGGGGCGATCTGATCGTGCTCGCCAACTCCTACGGCGGGCTTCCTTTCGGGATCACCAACAACGCCGCGGTTCGGGCCGACGGCACCATCTACTTCAGCGTGTCGAGCCACAAGTGGACCCTGGCCGATTTCACCGCCGACCTCCTCGAACGTTCGGCGACCGGCCGGGTGTACCGCCGAGACCCGAGCGGGGAACTGTCGGTACTGATGGACGGGCTGGTGTTCCCCAACGGAGTCACCCTCACCCCGGATGAACGCAGCCTGCTGGTGGCCGAGACGGGGAGTTATCGGATTCACAAGGTATCGGTCGATGGGCCAGGCGAGCAGACCGTGATACTCCACAACCTGCCAGGTTTCCCGGACAACCTGAGCACGGACGCAACAGGCGTCATCTGGTGCGGTGTGCCAAGACCGAGGGACAGACTTCTCGATGCGACTCTTCCGCGTCCGTGGATGCGGCGGGCGATACACAGCCTCCCCGCGAGTCTCCAGCCGAAACCATCACGACATGGTCTCGTGATCGGCTTCGACAGCGGCGGCAAGATCGTGCACAACCTCCAGGATCCGGGAGGACGTGTCGCAGTGACTACATCGGCCCGAAGGCATGGAGACAGGTTGTTCGTCGGAAGCCTGTCCGAGCCGGCGATAGCAGTGCTCTCGCTCTGATCAGAGCGCGAACAGCGCCAGGGCGCTCACGGCCAGTGCGACACCCACCCACTGCCTCCTGGCGATCGGTTCCGCGTCGAAGATCCGAAAGAGGGCAACGGTCACGGCAGGGAACATCGAGACGACGACGGCCACCACGGCAACCGGCCCCAACCGCACCGCTATCAAGAAGAAGGCATTCGCCGCCATGTCGCCGACGCCGGCGACGGCCAGACCCCCGAGAGCTCTCCGGTCGGGTATTCCCCGCACGGCCGGCAGGCCGGCGAGCACCAGGATCGACGAGGTCTTGGCCGCCACCAACGGCCAGATCCCCGAGTCTGCCGAGGCGTTGATGAGCAGGACGAAGAAGAGTCCGAATGCAACCCCGGCGAGCACCCCGAACCGAAACCCCGACGTCTCCCCCACAACCCCGCCTGCGGTCAGGTAGATGGCCGGCAGAGCGAGAACCACGCCCACCGAGGCGGCAAGGCCGAGGGCGTCGCCGAAGACGAGGCCGTATGCCATGGGAAGCGAGCCGCCAACGAGCGCTGCGAGCGGAGCGACGACGGCGGACCGCCCCGATGCCAGACCCCGGTAGAGGGCGATCACACCGACGGTGCCTGCGATGCCGGCAGCCCCACCCCACAGGAAGTCGCCGACGGTCGCGGTCCCGCCGAGCAAGGGCGCGGCAACCAACCCGACCGCAAGAGCGGCGATCTGGGTCCAGAGCACGGCTGCGGTCGCCCCGGTTCGCCGAGTGATCCTTCCACCGAGGAAGTCGGCGAAACCATAGGAGACGGCAGCCAAGGAGCTGAGGATGAGAGGCACCTCGCCAGGCTAGGTGCCGGGGCTCTACTCCTATGCCGCCTCTGCGCAGGAGGTCCGGTTCCTACCGGAGTCCTTGGACCGGTACAGCGCCTCATCCGCGGCGCGGATCAGTTCGTCGGTATCGGCACCGGTAGAGCTCGCCACACCGATGCTGACCGTGATGGACCGGTGTTCCCAGACCGCGCCCTGGACGGCTTTTCGAAATCGCTCGGCCAAGACGAAGGCGCCGTCGATGTCGGTGTTGGGGAGGACGACCACGAACTCTTCGCCGCCGAACCGGGCGACCGTGTCCAGACTCCGCGATTGGCCCTCGATCAGCTTCGCGACCTGCACCAGCGCATCATCGCCGGCCTGGTGGCCGAACTCGTCGTTGAACGACTTGAAGTGGTCGACGTCCAGGAGCGCCAGTGCCACGGGCATGCCGTGCCTTCGGCTCCGCTCGACCTCCTCGTTGAGCTTCTCCAGGAAGGCGCGCCGGTTCCTGACGCCGGTGAGGGGATCGGTGACGCTTCGTTCGGCGATCACTTCCAGCTGATCTTCCAGCGTCTTCTGGTAGGCCTCGAGCTGACGCTGGTAGCGCTCCTTGTCGGAAGCGGCCTCCTCCAGCTCGCCGACGACCCGGCCCAGCTCGAGCTGGGCCACCACCTGGCGCGCCAGGGCGCGCAGCGCCCCGCCCTGCGCCGGGGTCAGCGTCCGCGCCTCCCGGTCGATCACGCAGATCGTGCCGAGGGCGTTGCCGCCCGGGGTCACCAGGGGCGCCCCGGCGTAGAAACGAATCGATGGGTCGGAGAGGACGAGCGGATTGTCCGAGAACCTCTCGTCCCTGGTGGCATCCTCGACCACCAACAGCTCGTCGGGATAGATGATCGCGTAGGCACAGAACGCCTCGTCCCGATGGGTCTCCGATGCATCCAGGCCCACCTTGGACTTGAACCACTGACGCTCCTCGTCGACCAGGCTGATCAGGGCTATCGGAGAGTCACAGATCTGGGATGCGAGCAGCGTGATGTCGTCGAAAGCCTGTTCGGGGAGGCTGTCGAGCACACCGTAGGAATGCAGCTCCTCGAGCCTGTCTCGCTCGTTTTTCGGAATCGGGGCCCGCATGGGCGACCTCTCTTTCGTGTCCCCTTGCCTATCGACCGCACGTCGGGGGCCCTTGAGGTGATCAGCGCTGGTGTTTTCGGGTTAGGTTCTGCCCTCGATGGACACAGAGGCCGACATCCTCCGCGAGTTCGAGCACCTGGAACGGCGACTTCAGGCTGCTTACGAGCAGATGATCAACCCCGGTCAGGTCGGGATGGCCGGCGGTCCGGGCGGGGGTGGTTTCGAGCCTGCCGACGTGGCCCGCCTCAATCAGGCCATCCGCAAGGCCCAGGGCATCGACAGGATGGAGAGCCGGCTCGAGGAGTTGCGCCGCCAGCTCGCAGATTTGCGAAGCTGAACGCAGGCCGGCCTAGGACGCCTGGCCGGCGAGAACCGTATCGACCGCCGCATCCAGGACGTCCAGGGCCTCGTCGAGGAGGTCATCCTCGATGGTCAACGGCGGCAAGAAACGGATGCAGTTCGAGTGCAGCCCGGCCCGGATGGTTATCACCCCGTTCCGTACGGTCTCTGCGGTGATCCCGGACGCCGCATCCATCCATGGCTTCTTCGACTGGCGGTCCTCGACCATCTCCATCACCAGCATCGGGCCAACGCCTCGCACGTCACCCACGTGCTCCGGGTGGCGCATCTGGATCGCCTCGAGCCGGGCCCGGATGCGATCGCCGATCTCGACCGCACGCCGTAGGAACTCGGGGCTGTCGATGGTTCTGATCGCCGCGAGAGCCGCAACACATGCCAGCGGGTTGCCCGAGTATGTGCCTCCCAGTCCACCCGGGTGGGGAGCTTCCATGATCTCGGCGCGGCCGGTGACCGCGGAGAGGGGCATTCCGCCGGCCAGGGACTTTGCCATCGTCACCAGGTCGGGAACCACACCGCTGTGTTCGATCGAGAACATCTTTCCGGTGCGACCAAACCCGGCTTGGATCTCATCGGCCACGAGGACGATGCCGTGGAGGTCGCAGAGCTCACGAATCCTCACCATCCACTCTGGCGGCGCGGGGACGAATCCCGCCTCACCCTGAACCGGCTCGACCACGACGCAGGCCACGTGGCTCGGATCGACGATCGCGGTGAAGCAGTGATCGAGGTTCTCGATGTGGCGGGCGAGGTGCTCCTCGGGCGAGGTGCCGAGAGGTCGCCGGTACAGGTCGGGAAACGGGAACCGGTAGACCTCGGGGGCGAAGGGCCCAAAGCCCTTCTTGAAGAGCGCGAACTTCGATGTCATCGCCATGGTGAGATTCGTTCGGCCGTGATACGCGCCGTCGAAGACCACCACCCCCTGCCGGCCCGTGTACGAACGGCAGATGTTGACGGCGGTCTCGACCGCTTCGGCGCCTGTGTTCATCAGCACCGTCTTCTTCTCGAAGTCGCCGGGAGTGATGCGGTTGAGCTCCTCGGCGACCGCCACGTACGGCTCGTACGAGGCCACGATCGCGCACATGTGGACGAGCTCGCCTGCCTGCGCTCGCAGGGCCGCGACGAGGTCGTCGGGCGTGTGGCCCACCGCCAGGACTCCTATGCCACCGGCGAGGTCGATGAACCGGTTGCCGTCCACATCGGTCACCAGGGCACCGTGTGCGCCGGCGATCGCTATCTGAGTCAGCTTGCTGGCACCCCGGGGGGTGGCCGCATCCCGCCTGGCCACCAGGGCTCGGCTGGCGGGCCCGGGTATCTCCGTGACCAGGCGAATTCCTCCACCCATGGATCCTTCCTTTCTCGCTGCTCGGCTCGGAAGCGACAGTATTGCTTAGATGCAGCCGACCAGCGGATCCAAGACCGAGGAATCCAGGTGAGGGACAGACCGATTCGACTGCTCACGACGAGGGGAACGGCAGAGGAGGTCGGCCGCGCCCACGGTTCCAGCTTCGCCGCCGAGATACGCGAGTACGCCGATGACCGCATCGCCCTCTCGGCATACGGCACCGATTGGGACAGCGAGCAGATCCTCGACCTGGCAGAACGGATGCTCCCTGCCCACGAGCGCTACGACTCATCGCTCTATGCCGAGATGCTGGCCATGGCAACCGCAGCCGGACTCAGCCCGGCCGAGGCAGTGATCGTCGGCGGCTACACGGACTTCATCGACACAGTCAGGGCGGTGGCAGGCGGACAGGCGATGGAAGACGCCTGCACCGCGGTACTCGTTCCCGACTCGCGGGCCGAGGGCGGGGGGATGCTCGGGCAGACATGGGACATGCACGCCTCGGCCACGCCCCACATCATCATGCTCGACACGACCGTGGGCGACGGCCCGCGTTCCTTGGTGTTCACCACGGTCGGGACCCTCGGCCAGATCGGCCTCAACGAGGCCGGGATCGCGATCGGTATCAACAACCTGACCGCCGACGACGGCCGGATCGGGGTCACCTGGCCGTTCGTGGTCCGCAAGGTGCTCCAGCAGCACAGCTTCGACACCGCGGTGGAGGCCGTGCTGGCCGCACCGCTGGCCGGAGGGCACAACTTCCTGGTCATGTCCGCCGACGGCCGGGGTGCCTCGATCGAGGCCATGCCGACCACGAACGCCGTCACCAGGCTGGCGGACGCCCCGCTCGCCCACACCAACCATTGCCTGCATCCCGGCACCCGTGCCGTGGAAGGCGCCAGGCCGCCGGAGCTGCAGCGATCTTCGGTGGATCGATTGGCGCACGTACCCGCGCTCCTCGGGGACGATCCGATCCGCGTCGAACACCTGATGAGACTGACGAGAGACGAGGCATCGATCTGCCGCCACCCGGAGCCCCCGTTCGACTACGAGTCCTGCGGTGCCGCCATCATGAGACCGGCGACCGGCGACTTCTGGGCGTGTTGGGGCGTACCCTCTGAGAACGAATACGAGCATTTCACACTCCGATGACCTTTCGCTACACGAACCTGACCCACGATCTGGTGGCGCAATGCGCTGCCCTCGAGTTGCTGGCCTTTCCTCACGCCGAGCCGTCCGATCTCCTGTCGGAGGAGGACCTCGCCGCCTATGCAGACACCTTCCCGGAGGGCTTCTTCGTATGTCTCGACGGTGATCGCGTCGTGGGCCAGGGAGCCGGCATCTACCTCGACTTCGACTTCGACTCCCCCCAGCACTCGATTGCGGGCATCACCGGTGAGCATCAGTGCGGCAACCACGATCCGGAGGGGCACTGGTACTACGGCACCGACATCGTCGTGCATCCCGAGTTCCGGCGCCGCGGCATCGGCAGCGCCCTCTACCGGCTCCGCAAAGAGCTGGTGGTTCGCGACGGCAAGAAGGGAATCATCGCCGGTGGCCACATGCACAACTTCGTCGACCACAAACACGAGCTGAGCGCCGAGGAGTACCTTGCGAAGGTCGCCGCAAGGGAGATCTATGACGCCACCCTCACCTTCCAGATGGACAACGGCTTCGAGATCCGCGACGCCCTCGAGAACTACCTGACCGATGCCGCCACCGACAACTGGTCGGCCCTGATCGTCTGGCGAAACCCCGACTACCCCGGGGACTGAGCCCCCTTCATCAGGGCATCGACGAAGGCGTCCGCAGCCTCCACCAGGCGCTCGGTGCCCCACATCCCGGGCGTCTCCACCGCGGTGATGAAGGCGCCTTGGGTGAGAAGGAAGAGCGGGTCGACGGCGGAGTCGTCGAGTCCGCACTCGGCAGCCAGATCCGCCAGCGTTTCGCGGACCGCCGTCGCGGCGGAGCGCAGCTTCTCGACCACCGACTCGGGCCGGTGCGGCTCCGAGAGAACCGCAACCCAGAACTGGGATCTGAGCAGGTCGGCCTCGTCCATGGACACGGCCACCCGCATCACTTCGCGCAACGCCTCAGCGGGATCGGTGGCGGAGGCTGCGGCGTCGAGCTCGGCGATCCACTCGTCGTTGACCAGGTCGAGAGCGTTGGCGAGGAGATCGGTCCTGGTGGGGAGATAGTTGGTGATGACCGTGGTCGACGAGTCCAGCCGGGCCGCCACGGAGCGAATGGTGACGCCCCCCAGCCCGAGCTCCGATGCCACCTCGAGGGTGGCGCGGGCGATGTCGCCAAGGCGCTGCTCGACGTCGACCTGGATGGGCATCAGCCCAGAGCCACCGCGAGCGACTCCTCGAAGACCTGGAGTGTGGTGGCCACGTCCTCGTCAGTGATGGCGGCGCAGAGGAACCAGGGTTCCAGAGCGTCGGGGCTGGGCATCACTCCTCGCTCGATCATCGCCATGACGAGCCTCTCGTACAGCCCGGCATCGTGCCCGTCGGTGGCCCGGTAGTCGAGCGCAGAGCCCTCCCCGAAGTAGAAGCCGAACATGGCGGGGAGACCCTGCACCGAGTGGACGACCCCCCGCCCTGCGAGGATCTTCGACGTTCCCTCCATCAGCGCGGTGCCGGCCCTCTCGATGCGATCCATGGGGACGCCGGTGAGCAACTCATCGATGGTGGCGGTGGCCGCAGCCGCGGCGATCGAGTTGCCCGAGTAGGTGCCGGCCTGGACTATCCCACCCTTCGCCCACCCGGAGAGGATCTCCCCCCGTCCGGCGATGGCAGCGACGGGAACCCCGTTGCCCATCGCCTTGGCGAAGGTCCCCACGTCGGGCACCACGCCGTACGCCTCGGCGGCGCCGCCGGTGGCGATGCGGAATCCCGTCTTGACCTCATCGAAGATCAGCACCGATCCGGAGGCGTCGCACAGCGCCCTCAGCTCGGCCAGGAATCCCGGCGCCGGCTGGATGCCCATTGCATTGCCCAGCATCGGCTCGACCAAGAGAGCGGCGATCCTGTTGCCGTGGTCCCCGAACAGCTTGCGCACCGCGTCCGCGTCGTTGAAGGGGAGGGTGAGGATCAGGGTTCCGATGGTCTGTGGCATTCCCGAACTCATCGGCAGGGCGATCGGGCCGTAAGGCGAACCCATCGATTCGACGGGCTTGCCAGGAGTCGAGTACATCACGTAGTCGTGGGCACCGTGGTACGTCCCCTCGAACTTGACCACCACATCGCGCCCGGTGAAGCCGCGAGCCAGGCGGATGGCGTGCATGGTGGCCTCCGTTCCCGTGTTCGTGAAACGGAGCTTCTCGACCCAGGGAACCGCCTTCTTGAACGTCTCGGCAGCCACCACCTCACGCTCCTGGGTGAATGCGTAGGTCGTTCCCGAGGCCACGGCTTCGGATACGGCCGCGGCGACCTTGGGATGGCCGTGACCGAGGATGATCGGCCCGAATCCGCAGTGGAAGTCGATGTACCGCTTCCCATCCGAGTCGTAGATGTGGGCGCCTTCGCCGCGTGAGATGACCAGCGTGTCGTCCCTGCCCCAATAGCGCCATCCGCTCGACACGCCGTTCACCAGCGAGGCGTATGCGCGCTCGAACCACTCCGCCGTCTTCGGACCCACGATGCTCATCTGTCCTCCGTTTGTTCTCTGCTCACTTGATGGCCTTCCACAGGAGATCGGCGCGGCGCGCCGGCCTGTCCTTCTTCCCCTCGACCGTGTCGGCGCCACTCATCACCTGCAGGGCGGCGTTGATTCCCAACCACCGGAGCGGCTCGATCTCCCAGCGCCTCACGGAAAGATTCACCCACGGGAGCCTGGTGAGTCGCCCCGAGCCCCCGGTCATCAACTCGGCGAGCGTGCGTCCGGCCAGATTGGCGGCGGCCACTCCCGACCCGACATACCCCCCTGCCCAGGCGAGTCCCGTCCGGGGATCGAATCCCACGGTGGGCATCCACTTGCGGCTCACGCCGAGCACCCCTCCCCACCGATGGGTGACCGTGACGTCATGAAGAGACGGAAACAGATCGACGAGCGCCTCCCTCACGGGCTCGAAGGCCTCTACGGGAAAGGCATGGTCGGTGCGAATCCTGGAGCCGTAGTCGTAGGGTGCTCCCCGTCCGCCGAAGGCGATCCGACCATCGGCGGTCCTCTGCCCGTAGATGACGAGATGGCGCAGGTCGCCGAAAGCCGGCCTGCCGGCCAGCCCGATCTCCTCCCATCGGGCATCCGGAAGCGGCTCCGTGGCGATCATCAGCGAGTAGAGCGGCGACAGGGTTCGGTGTTCGCCTTCGAGGTCGGCGGTGTACCCCTCGGTGGCGCGCACAATGACGGAAGCCCGCACCGTGCCTCCGCCGCTCGTGACCACCCGGCCCGGTTCGATCCGCGTCACCGGGGTGGACTCGAGTATCTCCACCCCTCGCTTCTCGACGGATTCGGCCAGGCCGAGTGCCAGGCGCGCCGGGTCCAGCGTGGCGGTGTGTTTCGACCACAGCCCGGCGCGCACTCCGGATGCCCGGGCAATCGATGTCGCCTCGGCGGCCGAGATCACTCTCAGGTCTTCTTCGGTCCAGCCAAATTTTCGGGCGATCGCCACGGCGCCTTCGGCCCTGGCCACCTGCCCCCCGTTGCGAAGGAACTCGATCGAACCGCCCAGGTTGAAGTCGCAGTCGATGACCTCGTCGGCGACCACCTTTGCCACCTCTCCCACCATCTCGCGCAACGCGGCGCCGAAGTCACGGGCGGTCTCGGGACTCGACATCCGCTCGATGGTCTCCATCCCGGCGGCGAAGCCGTCGTAGCACCAACCCCCGTTGCGCCCCGAGGCGCCAAACCCGATGTGGTCGCGCTCGAGCACGAGGATCGACAAGGAAGGGTCTCGTTTGGAGAGCTCGAACGCCGTCCACAGCCCCGTGTACCCACCACCGACGATGGCCACATCGACCTCACGATCGTCCTGGAGGGTAGGTCTGGTCGGGAAGACCACGGCATCCCACCAGAGTGGCCGGGCGAGAGCACGATCAAACATGCCTGGTAGTATAACAATGTCACGCAACGGCGTTGCATCTTGGAGCGAGGGAGGGACATGCCCAACACAGTCAGGCTCTACATGGCAGGAGAGTGGACGGAAGGAAGCGGCGACTCGGCCTACGAGCTCCACTCCCCCGTGACCGGTGAGCACATAGCCGACATCCCCATCGCCGCGCCCGGGGATGTCGATCGGGCCGTCCTGGCGGCACGCGAGGCGCAGGAAGACTTCCGCCACTGGTCGGCCGTGGAGAGAGCGGAACTCAACCATCGGATCGCCTCCGAGATCGAACCGCTCATCGAGGAGATCGCCAGGATCCAGACCCTCGAACAGGGAAAGCCGTTCCACGCGGAGTCCCTCGCCGACATCGAGGAGGCCAACACCTATTTCACCGAGACGGCCGAAGACGCCAAGCGACTGATGGGAAGTGTCATCCCCACCACCGACCGGAACGTCCGGATGTTCACATTCCGGCGCCCGGTGGGTGTCTGGGCTGCGATCACCCCCTGGAACTTCCCCGTCACGATCCCGCTCGAATACGTGGGTCCGGGTCTGGCGACCGGCAATGCCGTGATCGTCAAGCCGCCCATCCACACATCCTGGGCGCTGCTGAAACTCGCCGAGGCGTTCGACGCCGCAGGCGTCCCCAAAGGGCTCGTCTCCGTGATACCCGGGGGTGCCGAGATCGGCGAGCAGCTGGTGACACACGACGGGATAGACGCGATCGGATTCACGGGCTCATCGGAGACCGGGCGGCGAATCCTCTCCCGAATGGGGATCAAGCGCTCGATCATGGAGATGTCCGGCAACGGGCCGACCATCGTGACCGCCGACGCCAACGTCCGTGCCGCCGCCACCGCCGCCGTGTACGGGGCCTACTACAACGCCGGCCAGGTGTGCTGCGCCACCGAGCGGGTGATAGTTCTCGACGCGGTGCACGAGGAGTTCCTCGAGCACAGTGTGGAGGCGGCGAAGGCTGTGCGCCTCGGGGACCCCTTCGACGAAGCGACGAACATGGGGCCGCTGAACAACGAACCCACGGCGGCGAAGATGGATCGGCACATCGCCGACGCCGTCGAACGTGGGGCCACCCTGGTCCTCGGAGGGTCCCGGGCGGCCGGCTACCCGACCGATCTCTACTACGAGTTCACACTTCTAGACCAGGTACCCGAACAGTCGGCGGTGGGTCAGGAAGAGACCTTCGGGCCGGTTCTCCCGCTGATATCGGCGGCCAGCGACGAGGAGGCGGTCGCGATCGCCAACCGCTCCCGGCTGGGACTCCAGGCAGCGGTCTTCACATCGAGTCTCGAGCGGGCGTTCTGGTACACCGATCGGATTCGATCGGGCACCGTGGTGGTCAACGATTCGACCGACTTCTGGGAGACCTTCCAACCCTTCGGCGGTGCCGCCGGGACCGACACCGGATGGGGACGCGGCAAGGTGGACGAGTTCACAGACCTGCAGACGATGGTGATCAACCTCGATAACGCCTGACCGCCATCAGTCGATGTCGTGGGGCAACGAGGTGCGGGCAGCCCTCAGGAAGGCGTGCGGCGTGGCGTGCAGGAAATTGGCGACCCGCGACGTGTAGACGTCGGCGTAGCGCTCCACCTGGCGAGCGAAGAGGCTCTTGTCCACGCCGGAACGCATCAGCAGACCCCAATTCGGGTTGGCGAGCACCCCTGCTTCCATGGCCAGCGGCGCTATCTCGGCGTCGAGCTTCGCCAGGGCATCTCTCGTTGCCTCGATGTCGCGGTCGATCGACGAATTCGAGCGGCCCGGCGACTCCTTGGCCCTCTGTCGTTCGAGGCGAAGAGACGAGAGTGCCGCCTCGAGGGTCTCCTTGTCGCCCATCAACGACGTGAGACGCCTCTCGGTGGGGGCAAACCGCTCGAGTGCATCCAACTCCGCCTCCAGCTCACGGAGGATGAGTGCGGTCCGCCACCGCAACATCGACTTGGAGGCGTGAACGTCACCGAACAGGTGGTCGCCGACATAGAGGATCTCATCACCGGATAGTCCCAGGCTGTCCTCGATGAGGCGCGCACAACCCCCGAAGTAGACGGCGCCGGTGTCTATCGAGCCATGGTGGGGGCGCAGCAGCGCGAAGTCCTCGTCTACGACTTTGTAGAGCCGGTGCTCTCCCGAGAAGAACGCCGGCTTGTCGGCAGAGACGATGACCGCATCGAACAGGCGCCTCCACGATCCGCCCAGGACCGGGTCGAAGACCATCTTCATGATCCGGTCGGCATACTCCCAGTCCGAGTTGGTGATCAGCATCAGCTGTTTCCCGGCGCGGCGCTGATCCAGCAGGGTGGCTATCACCTCGGTGTCGAACTCGATGAATCGCTCGGGGTCCTCGAGGATCTCAGCCTTGAGGGTGCCCTCCATGTGGGCTGCGTCGAGGCTCGCCCGGGCCGCCCGGTAGAGCCCTTCGTATCCGACGCCAGGGGTGATCTGTCCGCTGTCTGCCAGATCCACGAGTTGGCCGAAGAGGGTCGCCTCGGAGAGCGAGAAGAGGGTGTTCAGAAAGACCCACCGATCCTCGGACAGGTCGACGAACGTTCCTGCATAGGCGCGCCGCATCTCGTCGAACTCGAGCAGCCGGGTCCCGTGCATCGCTCGGATCACATACCCGAAGCGCGTGGCCTTGACGAGGTTCCCGAGCTCGAGGTCGATGGTGAGACCCTGGGTGACCCGGCTCGACTCGAACTCGAGCCCATCGAGCGGCCAGCCTCGTTCGACGAGACGGCGACGGGCATGGTGATAGGCGCGGCCCTCCCACTGGTCGGTGTTGTAGTGGACGAGGGTGTAATCGAGGTCGTACCCGATCGCCTTGATCGATCGGAGATTGAGCGTTCGGTTGGCGAAGACCCCACGCTGGTCCATCCGGGAACTCTATCCCGATCGGATAGGCACCAGCCTGTGGACCGCGGAGTCGGTGAGGATGTACACCTCGCCCTGCGAGTCGATGCCGAACGACACGACCCGTCCCAGCGGACCCACCTCCCAATCCCGCTGGTCTACGGCCCCGGCGCCGTCCCAGCGAAAACTGCGAACCCAACTGCCGCAGTAGTCCGAGTAGAAGTAGTGGCCCACCAGTTCGGGTATCGCCGCTCCGCGATAGACGATGCCACCGGTGACCGAGCAGGTACCGGCATCTCCGTGGGCCACCTCGAGAACCGGAAGCGTGATGCCCTCGGGATCGCAGCCGCTCGGGGGCGAGAAGCAGTGCAGGCCCTCGGTAATCGGCCATCCGAAGTTGTATCCCGTCGAGGCGAACTCGACCACATCGATCTCTTCGAAAGCGTTCTGACCGACGTCTCCGATGTACAGGACTTCACCATCGAACCAGAAGCGCCAGGGGTTGCGGAGACCATACGACCAGAGGCTCGACTCACCCGTGTCCACGTCGATCCGGACGATCCCGCCGAGCAGGGACTCGGTGTTCTGCCCGTGTCCATACCGGTCACCTGCTCCCCCGCCGTCGCCGAGGCCGAGGTAGAGGGCCCCGTCCGGTCCGAACTGGATCATGCCTCCGTTGTGATTCGAGGCCGGCTGCTCGAGGCGGAGGATGACCACCTCTCCGGCCGTGAACTCGGACACGACCGTGTCGCCGTTGTTGGCCGTGTAGTGGACGAAGAGTCTTCCATCCCTCTCCGCGACACCGAGGAGGCCCTGCTCCCCCCCGTCCCTCACCCGGTCCCGGAGATCGAGCACCACCGGTCCGACGCCCGCCGACTCGTCGAATTCGTACAGCCGACCGTCCTTGGTGGCCAATAGCACTCCGGATTCGGAGGGCAGGAGCATCACCGGGAAGGCGAGTTCCTCCGCCACCGTCTCGAGGCCGAGCCCGGTGAGGGCACCGAGCGACTCGGTGGTGATCGTCGTCTCCGGCGCCGTAGTCGTGACTGTGGGGTTCGCCGGCGCCGTCGTGGTCGTAGGAGCGGTGGTCGGGACCGGCGGATCCGTGGACGGCCGGGAAACGGGTGACTGCCCTCCGGCACATGCCGCAACCAGGAGGAGGAGGGGGAGAAATCTGTGCATCCGGGCGAAGATACGCATCCCGCCCGCCTACCGAAACCCGGGGGCGGTAGCCTCGCCCGCGGAGGTGACGTGAAGAACGACAAGAGGACGATCTTCGGCTGGGCCATGTACGACTGGGCGAACTCCGCCTACTCGACCGTGATCGCCGGCGCCATCCTGCCCTCCTTCTTCGTCGCCGAGGTGGTGGGCGAGGGCGAGAAGTGGAATGGCTGGTCTGGCGAGTCCCTGTGGGGGCTCATCACCGGAGGCGGCGCCATGCTCCTCTTCCTGGCGATGCCGGTGCTTGGCGCGATCGCCGACTTCTCGGGCTCGAAGCTCCGTTTCCTGCGGGCCTTCGCGTACGGCGGATCGCTGTTCACGACGATGCTCTTCTTCGCGGGAACGGGAGACGTCCTCTTCACCCTCGGCTTCTTCCTTCTCGCCCAGATCTGCTTCGTGGGGGCCAACGTGTTCTACGACGGCTTTCTCCCCGACATCACCACCGACGACACGATCGACAGGGTCAGCTCCAGGGGATTCGCGCTCGGCTACGTCGGAGGCGGGATCTACCTGGCGATCGTGTTCGCGGCGATCCAACTGGCTCCCGATGCGGATGCCGCGGCTCTGGCGGCAAGTATCGGCATCGGTGGCACCGGCCTCTGGTGGGCGGGTTTCTCCACGTTCGCCTTCCGCCGTCTGCGCGAGACCGGAGAGGCGGGCACCCTCCCGAGCGACATCTCCGTTCCCAGGGCGGCGGTAGCGCTCGTCGCGGGTCTGGCGGCGGTCCTCATCGCAGGCCTGGCCGGATTGGTGCTCGGACCGGCCACCGGCGTCGGCTTCGGGTGGATCGCCGGCCCGATCGCAGCCGCCATCGCGCTATGGGTACTGGCCGCCTACTTGACGGCGCAGCGGCTACGGGGACGGCCCGACGCGCCGCAGTACCGGCCTTCGCGCCGAACCGCCAAGCTGGCGACCATCGGTTTCCGACGCACCTGGACCACGGCCCGCAAGCTGCTCGGGTTCAAGCAACTGATGCTCTTCGTGGTGGCCTACGTGCTCTACAACGATGGCGTCCAGACCACGATCAGCATCTCGGCTGTGTATGGAACGGAGACGCTGAGGCTGGAGACCGCGACGATCGCCCTGACCTTCCTCGTGGTGCAGTTCGTGGCGTTCGGTGGCGCCCTGTTCTTCGGTTGGCTCTCCGGTCGGATCAACATCAAGCGAGCGATCCAGATCAACCTGATCGTGTGGGTGGCGATCGCGCTGGCGGCCTACCAGCTGCCCGCCGAGTCCCCGATGGCGTTCCTGGGCCTCGGGGCCGTGATCGGCGTGGTCCTGGGCGGGGTTCAGGCCCTCAGCCGCAGCCTCTACGGCTCGATGATCCCCGAGGAGGCCTCGGCGGAGTTCTACGGCTTCTA
>JBFGRR010000014.1:0-16189 GCA_041567215.1 Acidimicrobiia bacterium
AACAGGTCGACCGTCTCGACGAAGTTGCACTGATGGCATGCGACGAAGCGGGCCTTGGAGATGAGGTAGGTCGAATCGATGGGCCTCGGCGAGAACCGAAGGTGGCTGACGGTTTGTGAGCCGGATTTCTTCGAGTCGTAGACGAAGTAGCCCTGGGCATGGAGCGAGGTGTTGTCACCGACGATCTTCACGGAGCTCTTGTTGGCGCCGACGGTTCCATCGGCACCCAGGCCGTAGAACACCGCTCGCATCGAGTCGGCCGGTTCACTCCACGCCTCTGGGTCGTAGGGCAGGCTGGTGTGACTGACATCGTCGACGATCCCCACCGTGAAATGGTTCTTGGGGCTCGGTTCGGTCAGGTTGTCGAAGACCGCCTTCACCATCGGCGGCGTGAACTCCTTCGATGAGAGGCCGTAGCGCCCACCGACGAGTCGAGGCATGGCGCGCTCGCTCTCGGCGAGGGCTGCAACGACGTCGAGGTAGAGCGGCTCGCCGATCGCGCCAGGCTCCTTGGTTCGGTCGAGGACGGCAACAGACTTCACCGATTCAGGCAGGGCTCCGAGGAATGCCTCGCTCGCGAAGGGCCGGTAGAGGCGGACGATCACCATGCCAACCTTCTCGCCCTGATCGACGAGGTGGCGCACCGTCTCCCGTGCTGCTCCCACGCCGGATCCCATCAGCACGACGACCCGCTCGGCCTCCGGGTGTCCTTCGTAGTCGAACAGGTGGTAGGTGCGGCCCGTCATCTCTGCGATGCGATCCATCTCGGCCTGCACGAGCGACGGCACGGCTTCGTAGAAGGGGTTGCAGGCCTCTCTGGCCTGGAAGAACACGTCCGGGTTCTGGGCCGTGCCGCGAATCACCGGATGGTGCGGATTGAGCGAGCGCAAACGATGCTGGGCGATGAGGTCATCGTCGATCATCGACCGAAGGTCGCCGTCATCGAAGGGCTCGATCTTGGCGACTTCGTGGGAGGTCCGGAAACCGTCGAAGAAGTGCAGGAAGGGCACACGGCTGCGGAGGGTGGCGGCATGTGCCACGAGCGCGAGGTCCTGGGCTTCCTGGACGGAGGTGGATGCGAGCATCGCGAACCCGGTCTGGCGGGCGCCCATCACGTCGGAGTGGTCTCCGAAGATCGAGAGTGCATGCGTGGCGATCGTGCGCGCGGCCACGTGGATCACCATGGGAGTCAGCTCACCTGCGATCTTGAACATGTTCGGAAGCATCAGGAGCAAGCCCTGGCTCGCCGTGAACGTGGTCGTCAGCGCGCCGGCCTGGAGGGCGCCATGGACTGCGCCTGCGGCTCCCGCCTCGCTCTGCATCTCGACCACATCGGGGGTGACACCCCACACGTTCGTGCGGCCTTGCGCCGACCAGGCGTCGGCCAGCTCGCCCATGGGCGAAGCCGGGGTTATCGGGTAGATGGCGATGACCTCGCTCAAGGCGTGCGCAACCCGTGCTGCAGCCTCGTTGCCATCGATCGTGAGCAGTTGCACCTTCAAGTCCTCTCGCACGTGGGGTCAACTGATCGTAACGGGCAGCTTGGGCCCCAGAGGGGGCCGTTGGACCCCAGCCGGAGGTCGGGAGTCCCTGCTCTTCAGTCGGGGAGCTGTGGGTCGATCTGCTCGGATGTGACCACGGCCCCCGCCACCGCCCCCGTCTCGTCGAAGAACGGCGCACAGTGCGTCCGGGTGTGGATCTCGCTGCCGTCGGCCCTGCGCAGGATCAGGAAGAAGGGGCCTTGACTCCGGCCGGAACGAACCGCCTCCGTCACCGGAGCGTTGTCGACGGTGAGCGGGGTTCCATCGGCGAACCGTACCGAGAACTGCTCTTGGGACTCCGAGAGGCTCGTCGCCCGGGACGAGTCCTCTTCGATGCCGAGCATCTCCCGCTCCTTTCGGTTCATGTCGATCAATACCGGCGGGTCTCCCTCGAACACCGAGATCGCCAGAGGCAGGGACTCGAGCACAGATGACCGGAGCCGGCGTTGCCTGGTGACCTCTGCTTCGAGGTCGCTTCGGTCGAGGGCGATCGCGGCGATTCGACCGATTCCGGGGAGGATCTCCTGGGCGAGCCGCTCGTCGGGTTTCACCCCCGGATCGAAGCCGACGACGAGGCATGCCTCTCGACCTTCGGCGGTCGTCACCCGCCAGTGGTAGGCGCGGTCGATGCCCAGCTCGGTGAGCCAGAGCAGGTTCTCTTCGAGACGCGCCAGTTCCGGGCTCACACACGTATCGGGGAGGTCGGAGGTCTGGATCACCGGCCGGATCGTCGCGGCGGGACCGTAGACGTCCATCCCGTCGTTGGTGCCCACGAACATCGACACCATCGACGAGCCCAGGATGCTCTTGGCGAGTTCCCCGATTCCGATCATGGTCCTGTCGAGGTTCCTGTCGCCGAGAGCTTCGCTCAGGTCGTTGAGAAGGCGAGCTCTGGGGGTCAACGTCGCCGGCACGGGCGCCAGCACAGGGTCGGCGATGGGGGTCTCGCTGGTTGCGGCCAAACGGAGTGCGAATGTGGCACCGCTGCGCAAGGGTGGCACCGGACTCAGGTCGCCGCCCTGTCGAACCGCCAACTCGGTTGCCAGCCGGAGCCCTATCCCGAGGCCGATCCGCCGGGGACCTTCCCCATCGGTGGGGAGGCCTGGGCCCTCGTCGGAGACGGTCAACACGATCTCGTTCCCGACGGATTCGGCGCGAATCTCCACCTCGCCGGTTGGTGCGTAGCGGTTCACGTTCTGCACGAGGTTCTGGAGGATCTGTCGCAGAGCTCGCGGGTCGGCTTTCACGGCCACACCTGCCGGGACGGCGACGACGGTTCGTTTGGCGACTTCCGGGAAGATGTCCAGGGTGGAGCGCACGGCCTCGACGAGCGACACCGGGACGAGTTCGAGGGCCAGCTTCCCCGTCGCCAACCGCGATCTGATCAGCAGGTTCTCGAGGACTCCCGCCATCTGGAGGCTCTCGCGATGTGCAAGCGCCAGCATGTCGGGGAGCTCTTCGGGCTCGATCATCGAGCCCGGGGTGACGGCGAGTTCGAGGATTCCTGAGACCCCGGTCAAGGATCCCCGTAGCTCGTGGGCGACCAGTGAGAGCAGCTCATCGGGAGAAGGGTTTGAGCTCTGAGGGTCGGCCGTCATCGAATCCATGCGAGTATAAGGAGAACGACATTGGCCAAACCGGCACAGAGCTCCCGCTCGGGTGCCGGGCGGCAAGCAGACGGAAGGACTCAGGAGGATCGATGGACACCATCGTTGTTGGATACATCGACACGCCGCAGGGCCACGCAGCCCTGGACGCCGCCATCGCAGAGGCGAAACTGCGCAACATGAAAGTGGCGCTGATCCACTCGATGGTCGGGGGTGGGCACGAGGAGGCGGCGGAGTACATCGCCGCGGCCGAAGCGGTCGAGGAGGCGCACAACCGCCTCGAAGCCGAAGGTGTGGAGCACTGCACGCACGAATACGTCCGGGGGAAGAGCCCGGCCGAGGACGTGATCGCGGCAGTGGCCGAGCACGGCGCCTCGATGATCGTGATCGGTGTGCGTAAGCGGTCCACAACCGGGAAGGTGCTGCTCGGCTCCAACGCTCTCGAGATCCTCCACGACGCGCGGATTCCGGTTCTCTGCGTGAAGCCCACCTGATCAGGGACCAGATCGCGAAATCGAGATAGAGCAAGACCCCTCGGGTAGTTCAAGGAATCGGCTCGAAGCGACGATAAGACCCCGTGTCGCTCGCGGAGTCGTAACGGGATGATCCTTTCGGGACAATTGGGGGAGTGGAGCGTCGCGGATCTGATCCAGATCCTGCGCATCACGGAGAAGACGGCGTCCTTGACCATCGAGGGCACCCGCCGTCGCGGCACACTGCATTTCCGTGGTGGGAAGATCGTCGGGGCGGAACTCGTGCCGGGAGCCCACACCAAAGAACCGTTCGAACTCGCGGTGGAGACGGTGTACGTATTCCGGACGATGCAATCGGGGTCTTTCTCGATCACCCACGATGCGGTGCCTCCCTCCGATCACAGCTTCGAGGTGCCCGAGGTGCTCGAGGCTGCAGCGGCGCTCTTCACCGATGAGGACGAACTGGTCGAGTCGGGTCTGTTGACGGCTCGAGCCCTGCGGTTGACCGCAGAGATCGACTCGGCGGTCACGATCACACCCGAGGACTGGCCCGCCCTCGTGACTGGTTTCGGCCGGTTCACCTTCTCCGAGTTGGAAGCGCGCGTGGGCCGGTCGCCCGCCGTGGCGGTGGTTGCCCTATTCCGCAAGCTGGGTGTGCTCGAGGCGGCCTTCGCCGAGCCGGTGCCGATAAGCGAGCCTGCTCCGGAGGCCGAGCGACGCCGCGAGATGCGCTCGATGATCAGTCCCACCGACACCACCCTGGTTCCCGGCGTTTTGTCCGACATCCGCGAGCGCTTCCGCATGCCGGAACCGCGCGCCGGCCAGGCGGGCGCCTCCTAGCGTTCGTCTCTTTTGCGGCTTTGGGGTGCCGGTAACGTAGGCGTGGCGATGCCGCTTCCACCACCCCCTCGCTACGAGCCCGACAAGTGGGCGCCGGCGACCCCGCTCTTCATCGGTGTGGCGGGTGGATCGGGGTCAGGCAAGACCACGGTCGCCGAGGCGCTGGTCGAGGCGATCGACGGCGTGGCGCTCGTGGAACACGACTGGTACTACCGCCACACTCCTCATCTCAGTTACCAGGAGCGTGCCCGGGTCAACTACGACCATCCCGACTCGCTGGAGACCGACCTGCTGGTCAGACACCTCGAAGCACTTCGGGCGGGCCAGCCCGTGAACAGGCCTGCCTATGACTTCACGAGTCACCTGCGCTTCGAGGAGACCATCCCGCTCGCTCCCGCACGTGTGGTCGTCGTCGAGGGGATCCTGGTCCTGGCGGATCCGGCGTTGCGCTCCCTGCTGGATCTCAAGGTCTACATAGACACCGATCCCGATCTGCGTTTGGCCCGTCGCCTGGAACGCGACATTCGGGAGCGGGGTCGAAGCGTCGAGTCGGTGCTGGCCCAGTACCTGGCGACGGTTCGCCCGATGCACAATGAGTTCGTGGAGACATCCAAGAGGCACGCCGACATAATCATCCCGGGGGGCATGAGGGTCGGCGCGGTCGCCACGATCATCGAGCTGATCAGGGCGCGGATGTGACCTCGTAGACTCACCGAATGCGTCCGTCTGTTGCAGTCGTCGGGGTCGGAGCCATGGGCAGGGCCATGGTGCGCGGGCTGCTGGCCGCCGGCTGGGAGGCCGAGAACGTTTGCGGGGTCGTTCGCCGCGAAACCCGCAGAACCCGGATCGAGTCGGAGACCGGGGTCAAGTGCGTGCTCGATCCCGTGGAAGCCGTCACCGGTCGGGAGGTGGTGGTGGTGGCCGTCAAGCCTCGCGATGTTTCCGGGCTCCTCGATCAGATCTCCGGTCAGGTCACCACCGATCAGGTCGTGATCACCATCGCCGCCGGGGTCCCGATAGCGGTGTTCGAGGCGGCCCTGCAAGGAGTCCCGGTGATCCGGGCTATGCCAAACACTCCCGCACTGGTGGGCGAGGGGGTCACGGGCATCGCCGCCGGCACGCATGTGGATGCGTCGCACCTCTCACGAGCCCTTTCCGTGATGGCAGCCGTAGGAAACGTGCAGGCGATGGACGAGTCCCTACTCGACGCGGTCACGGCTGTCTCTGGCACCGGACCCGCCTACGTGTTCCTGCTCGCAGAGGCCCTCACAGAAGCGGCCATCCGCGAAGGCCTGCCACGCGACATAGCCGAAGCTTTCGTTCACCAGACGATCCGAGGCGCCGGCCACCTGCTCACCGAAACAGACCGTTCACCGGCCGAGCTTCGAGCCGAGGTCACCTCACCGGGGGGAACAACCGCGGCGGCGGTCCACACTCTCGAGGAGAGGGGCTTCAGGGCGATCGTCGAGGATGCGGTCAGAGCCGCTGCGCAACGGAGCCGGCAGTTGGGGGCCGGCGAGTGAGCCTGTTCGGCAAGCTGGTCATCGCAGCCACCCACAACCCCGTCGTCCGCAAGGCGGTTACCGCCACGCCACCGGGCAAGGCCCTGGCACGCAGGTTCGTGGCCGGGGAGACACTGGGTGAAGCCATGTCGGTAGCCCGCGATCTCGTCGCCTCGGGCATGGCGGTCTCGATGGATCTGCTCGGCGAGGAGGTCCACGACGAGGCCACCGCCGGGGGTGCTCAGGCCGAGTATCTGGAGTGCCTCGACAGGATCGCCGCCGACGCGCTCGATGCCAACATCTCGATCAAGCTCACGCAGTTGGGGCTGGCTTTCGACGAATCCCTGGCGGCCCGGCACCTCGACGAACTGGCGAAGCGTGCTACCGCCATCGGTACCACCGTCACGATCGACATGGAGGACTCCCGGTTCACCGAGGCGACAATCCGTCTCTACGAGCAAGCCCAGAAGGTCCATGGGAACCTCGGGGTGTGTCTCCAGGCCTATCTGCACAGGACCCCGGAGGATCTGGAACGGATCGCCGGTCTCGGAGGCCACATCCGTCTCTGCAAAGGCGCGTACGTGGAGCCTGAGGATTTGGCGGTTCAGGGGGGAACCGAGGTGAACGCGGCGTTTGCCCGCCTCCTCAACGCCCTCATGGCGGTCGACGGCGTGCGCCCGGCCATCGCCACCCACGACGACTCGCTCATCGAGCAGACCCGAAGGCTGGCCGCGAAGAGAGAGGCGCCGTTCGAGTTCCAGCTTCTCTACGGTGTCCGGACACCACTCCAGCGTGAGCTGCTCGAGGCGGGATTCCACGTCCGGATCTACGTGCCTTACGGATCGCAGTGGTATGCGTACCTGACCCGGCGCCTCGCCGAGCGGCCTGCCAACGCCCTGTTCTTCGCAAGGGCGGTATTTTCTCGATCATGAGCGTCGCTTTCACCCTCGTGGATCAGGACGGAAACCCGGTTTCCACCTCGGACTTCGCAGGCAGGCGGTTGATCGTCTTCTTCTACCCGAAAGCGATGACCCCGGGTTGCACGGTGGAGGCATGCGACTTCCGGGACAACTACCAGACCCTCCTCGATGCCGGCTTTGCCGTGGTGGGGGTGAGCCCCGACCCGCCTGGGCTGAACGCCCGGTTCAAGGAGAAGGAGGGTCTGCCTTTTCCTTTGCTGTCGGACCCCGAACACGTCGTCGCGGACGCTTTCGGGGCCTGGGGCACCAAGACCAATTACGGCAAGGAGTACGAGGGCCTCATCCGCTCCACCTTCGTGCTCGACACCGAGGGGGAGATCGAGGCCGAGTACCGCAATGTCCGGGCCAAGGGCCATGTGGACCGTCTGGTTCGCGAACTGCTCTAGAGCCGTTCGACGCCTACGATCGATGGCGTGAGAGTCCGGCTGCTCCTCCCATCGGCGCTGTTCCTGTTCCTGGCGGTTCCCGCCGCGCTGGCTCAGTCTGCGTCAGGTGTTGCCGAGGATGTCGAGTTCCGGGGTTATCACGCCGAAGATGGCGTGACCGTCTCGATCGGGGCGATGGAGGACCTGGCCGCAGAGAACGGTGGATTCGGTTTCGTCGCATTGGTGGGCACCCCAACCGGAGGGGCGGACAGATTCGCCGATGATGTCCTGTCGAGAGTGGACTCCCGGACGACGATCATCGTCTTGACCGCGAGCGAAGCAGGCGCGGCCAGCCGTGTGTACGACGATGCCGACCTGGACCGGGCGTTCGACTCGGCGTTCGCCTCCACCGGGGACTCTTTCGAGGTGGACTTCCAGCAGGTCGTCGCGGCGCTTGGGGTTGCCTCGCCGGCCTCGTCGGGTGGGATCAGCTTCGGGTGGGTGCTGGTCATCCTCATCGTCGGCGCCGGCGCATTCCTGGTGATCCGCACCGGACGCGAGGACAAGCGCTTCAAGGAGCGGCGCATCTCGGTGGCACGCAAGGAGATCACCGACCAGATGGCGGTGATCGCCAACGAGATCCTGGCATTCTCCGATCGCGTCGATGTGGCCGATCATCCCGAAGCCATCGCTCACTACCGGAGGGCTTCCGAGACGTACTCGGCCACCGAGACCCGGCTGCAGCTCGCCGAAACCTGGGCAGATCTCGCCAGCCTCTCCGACGATCTCGACCTCGCTCGCTGGGAGATGGCGGCCGCGGAGGCCGTCGTCGACGGACGGGAGCCGCCCGAACGTCCAGACGCCGCTCCACCCGAGCCCTGCTTCTTCGATCCGACTCACGGGGCCGGGGTAGAGGTCGCAGAGTTACGGACGCCTGCCGGCGGCAGGAACGTGATGGTGTGCTCGGTGGATGCCGAGAAGTTGAGGCGGGGCGAGAAGCCGGAGCCGCGGACCATCTCGGTGGGCGGCCGACAAGTCCCTTCGGCCCAGGCGCCGCGCTCGTACGGAGGGCGCGGTTTCGATTGGCTCGATGCCTTCTCGATAGTGGTTGGTGGCATGAATGACGGGATGGGCTACCGGTGGAAGTCGTCGGCGCCCCGGCGGCATCGGTCGGTCGGCTTTCCGGTGCCTGGCGGGTTCGGCGGACCGACGCGCCGGGGATCGACTGGATCCGCGTCGAGGTCGCGTGGGTCCAGCACCGGGAGGGCTCGACGCGGTCGCTGAGCAGCCGGGACGGGTGAGATCCCCGGCCTCTATGCTGCGTCGGGCAACACCATCAAGGAGTCCGCGTGTTCAGACGTATCTGGGGATACATCAAGCAACTCTTCCGCACCACCGCCGAGCGGGCGATGGATCCGGAGATCGAGATCGAACAGGCGATAACCGAGTCTCGAAAGCGTGACCAGGAGCTCCGCAATCAGGCGGCCAAGGTCATCGCCCACAGGGCCCAGATCGAACAGAAGATCGAGAGCGCGGCCAAGACCGTCGGCGAGGCCAGGGAGACGGCGAAGCAGGCTCTGCTCAGGGCCGAGAAGGCACGCTCTGAAGGCAACACCGCAGACATGGAGAAGTGGACGCAGGCTGCCCAGTCGCTCACTCTCAAGCTGCAGGCCTCGGAGTCGAACCTCGGTGGATTGAAGGAGCAGTACGAGTTCGCCATCCAGCAGGCGGATGCCGCCAAGACCGCCGTTCAACAGAACGCCATGCGGCTCCAGGAGCTCGCCGCCAAGCGGATGCAGCTCGTCGGCCAGCTCCAGCAGGCGAAGATGCAGGAAGCGGTCAACTCGGCAGTCGAGTCGATCTCGTCGTCGATGGAGATGGAAGCCCCTTCGCTGGAGAAGGTCGAAGAGAAGATCAATGCACGCCTGGCCGAGGCCAAGGCGCGCACCGAGTTGCGAGAGGCCACTCCCGAAGGCGCCGAGAGCGAACTGCGGGAGGCGATATCCCTCGCCCAGGCCGACGCCAAGCTCGAGGAGCTGAAACGGGAGTTGGGCCTGACCGAAGGGGCCTGAAAGACCATCGGCGCGCCGGCGGGGGTGGCTTACACTCGCACCCATGGCCACCGTGAAACCTGATCGGGAACGCCGGCGTCCCGATGCCTCGCAATTGATCCTCTGGTTGGGGTTCCTGCTCACGGCAGGAACCCTCTTCCTTTGGTGGGCAGCCACGCTGCCCGGCGAGTTCGAGCCCGAGGTGGGGCGGGTGATCTTCGGGAACATCCCCGACGCCCTCGAAGCGGTGTTCTACGTGACGACGGCGGTGTTCGTGGGCATTTCCGGGTACCTCTTCTCGTTACGCGCCCGCAACTGGGTGCGCGGCACGCCCGAGGACAGAACCGGCTCGTGGCGTGAGCGTTTCCGGCGCCTGGAGCAGGGTCTGCGGATGCGAACCCTCATGCGCGATCGCTCGGCGGGGTTGATGCACGCAATGGTCTACTACGGCTTCGTGGTGCTGCTGCTGGGCACGGCCACCCTGGAGGTGGACCATTTGCTCCCGACTTCGCTGAAGTTCCTCGAGGGCGGCTTCTACCTCGGGTATTCGTTCATCCTGGATCTGGCAGGCGTGGTCTTCCTGGCCGGCCTGGCCTGGGCGTTCATCCGGAGATACGTACAGCGGCCTTGGCGGCTCCGGTCCAAGACCCGGCCCGAGGACGGGTGGATCCTGCTCCTTCTCGCCGTGATAGGTGTGACCGGTCTGCTCACCGAGGCGGCCCGGATAGCGGTGGATGGGCGGCCGGACTTCGAGGTGTGGTCCTTCGTCGGGTACCCGCTGGCATCCCTCTTCAGCCCGGAGGCCGCCTCCGAGTGGCACCGGCTGTTGTGGACGTCTCACGCCGCCTCTTTCCTGGTCTTCCTGGTCGTGCTCCCCACCACCAAGCTCCGCCATGCACTCACCTCGCCGGCGAACATGTTCCTGGCTCCGCGTTCCCGGCCCAAGGGGGCGATGAGGGAGATGCCCAACCTCATGGAGGCCGAGGACATCGAGTCGATCGGCGTGGCGACCATCGCCGAGTTCTCGTGGAAGCAACTGTTCGACACGGACGCCTGCACGATTTGTGGGCGCTGCACATCGGTTTGTCCGGCCAATCTGACCGGCAAGCCGCTCGATCCTCGCGAAATCGTCGTCAAGACCGGCGAGGTGATGGTGCTGACCGGCAGCCCCGTGCTTTCGCCGCCCGTCGGGGGCTCGTCCGTCTCGGTCGCGTCCGACCGCGTGTTCGAGAGGATCCAGCCCGAAGAGCTGTGGTCGTGCACCACCTGTCGCGCCTGCGATGACATCTGCCCGGTCAATATCGAGATCCTCGACAAGATCCTCGACATGAGGCGTTACCTGTCTCTGATGGAGTCCAACTTCCCGAGCGAGCTCGGCAAGGCCTACGTCGCGATGGAGAACCAGGGCAACCCGTGGGGACTGGGCCAGCAGAATCGTGCCGATTGGGCCAAGAAGCTCCCCTTCGACGTCAGGATCCTCGGGGAGCCCGGTGTGGACTCTGCCGAGTATCTGTGGTGGGTGGGCTGTGCCGGCAGCTTCGACGACCGCAATCTCCCGGTGACGCTCTCGATCGCCCGTCTGCTCCAGGCGGCCGGCATCGACTTCGCCATCCTCGGGCCCAAAGAGACCTGCACGGGTGACCCGGCGCGACGGTCGGGCAACGAGTACCTGTGGCAGCAGCTGGCGCTCCAGAACATCGAGACATTCGACGATCTCGGTGTCAAGAAGGTCATCACCCAGTGCCCGCACTGCTTCAACACCCTGGCGAACGAGTATCCGCAGATGGGCGGCAACTACGAGGTCGTCCACCATTCCCAGTTCCTGGCAGCGCTGGTTGCCGAAGGGAGGCTGGCCGGCGCCGAGTCCAACGGTCGGAAGGTGACGCTCCACGACCCCTGCTACCTGGGACGCCACAATGACGTCTACGGAGCTCCACGCCAGGTGGCTGCAGCCGCGGGAGCAGACCTCGTCGAGATGCCCCGGCATGGGACCCGGGCACTGTGCTGCGGTGCAGGCGGAGCGCAATTCTGGATGGAGGAGCACACCGGCAAGAAGGTGAGCGTCGAGAGAGCCCAGGAGGCACTGGGGACCGGCGCCGACGAGATCGCGGTGGCGTGCCCATTCTGCTTCGTGATGATCGACGACGGGGTCAAGGAGTTGGGTCGGGACGATGTGGTCGTGAGGGACATCGCCATGATGCTCGCCGATTCCCTGTCGGCCGAGGACTAGTCACTTCGCGCCGATCCGCTTTCCCCCTCAAGTTCCCGGCGTCCGCTCGTAGCCTGGCCACAGGGCTGGACCATGAGGCTGAGGAACAGATGAAGTACAACTGCAGCAAGACCGGTCATCTCTTCTCGTCACCGGGCAGGATTGGAGGAGGGCTCCTCCGATCGACGTGCACGATGTGCGGCCTTGTCTCAATCGATCTCTCCCAAGAGCCTCCGCTCCTTCACCCGGTGGAGTTGAGGAGCGATCGGCACAACCGGACCCACGGCAAGAAGGACCTCCTTGTCTTGGGCGTCGCATCGGCCTGAGGATTCGCCTCAGGGGGTGGAAGAAGGGGCGATCACCATCGCCCCTTCTTCGCGTCGGTAGCCTCTCGGGATGATCAGGACGGTCCTCGCATCCATCTCGATTGCGCTCGTGGCCTGCTCCACTGCCGACTCGTCGCCCCGGCCCGTCACCAGCACCTCGACTCCGACCACCACGGCGGCGATGAGCCCCGAACAGGTGGCGGCCGCTTTCGATGCCTGCGCTGACGCGGCCGGCGCGGATCTTCCCGACCTGGCCCTGGACGCAGATGGAAGGGCGAGGGTGGCGCTGCTGGCAGTCGGGGTTGAGATCCTCGACCCCGCGGTGCGCGAGGCCTTTGCCCGGTGCTCTTCCATCCTCACGGAGGGCGGGCTTCTCGGGCTCGAGGGCGAACTCCGCAATCGGGTCATGGGGTCCCTCCGCGAGTTTGCGCAGTGCATGCGGGGAGAGGGTGTCCTGGCGTTTCCCGACCCTTCCCCGGGCTTCACCGGGCAAGGGGATCCTTTCCCGCTGGACGATGTGATTCGGGCATCTCCGGGCTTCGGAGAGGCAGCCGACGTTTGTGCTTCGCAACTGGCGGATCGGTAACGTCGGCCCGATGCGCATCGGCTACCAGGGCGAACGGTTCTCCTATTCGGACCAGGCTTGCTCCGAGCTGTTCCCTTCCGACAAGCGAACGGGATATTCGAGCTTCGTCGCCGCCTTCGAGGCGATCAGGGATGACGAGGTGGACCGTCTCGTGCTTCCCATCGAAAACTCGACCACCGGGAGCGTCTTGCCCGTGCTCGATCGCCTCGTGCCTGGCAACGTCCACATCGTCGCCGAGCATCTGGTGGAGGTTCGCCACTGTTTGCTGGGGGTGGTCGGCGCCACCATCGAACAGGTACGAAGAGTGCGGTCTCATCCCGAGGCACTCTCGCAAGCCGAGGCCATCATCACTCATCGAGGGTGGGAGGCCGTGCCGGCTCACGACACCGCCGGCGCGGTGCGGCTGGTTGCACAGTCGGAGGATCCTGCCGAGGCCGCGCTGGCGCCCGAGGCTGCGGCTGGACCTCATGGTCTCCAGGTGCTGATGCGCCATGTGGTCGACCGCGACCACAACACCACCCGGTTCGTGGTGGTCGCCCCCGGAGAGGAGGTCGTTCACGATGATGCCGACAAGACGTCTGTGGCCTTCACCACGCTGCATCGGCCGGGTGCCCTGGCCCTGGCGCTCACCGAGCTCGGCTTGAGGGGAGCGAACCTGACCCGCATCGAGTCACGCCCGGCAGACGACGCATGGCAGTACCGCTTCTTCGTGGATCTCACCCACCCACCCGGCGAAGCGGGTCGGAGGGGGATCTTCGAGCCCCATCTCTCCACGCTGGACGATCTCCGCTTCCTGGGCACCTATCACGCCGCACGCCCCTGACCGGCCAGACGGCGGGCCAGCTGCGCCAACGCCGCCAGCGCGGCCCGGGCAGGTTCCGGCCCCGTGGGGGCGCAGGTGGGGACGATCGCGTCGGGCTCGAGGCCGGTGGCTGCCCGAAGGCCCTTGACCTGATCGTCGTGGTCGACACGGTTTGCGACCAGCATCGGTTGGTCGCCGTCCCACGTCGCCAGCATCCGGGCTGCCCTCACCGCGACGACGGGGGCCGGGGTCACGACCATGATCCGCGTCCCGGTTTCGAAACGGGGACCGCTGTCGACGACCACCAGGCTGTAGCGACCGGTCGCTCCGAGGACGACTCTGTCGAGCATCGTCTGGGACAGAGGCCCCGGCCGGACGGGAAGCGTCAGCACATCGATGGGCCCCACGCCAACCGGAGTCGATCCGCTCCCGGGCGGTAGCCCGAGGCGCAGTCCGAGGGAGGGGGCCTCGCTGTCGGACTCCACGAGCAAGGTGGGCCCGTGAGCCGCCGCAGCCCAGGCGAGTCCGAGAGCGACCTCGGTCCTTCCCGGCGCTCCTCGCGGGCCGCCTACCGTGACCACGGTCCCGCCTCGGCGGGGAAGAGCGGCCGTAGCCACGCCGAGCAGGTCGGCGGGCGCCACCCCCGTGCCGAAAACTGCATCACATCCGGCCCTCGCCAGGAGAGTTCTCTCCGGGTCGTTGGAGGCGATGCCGATGACCGATGCGCCGGCACGGTGCCAGAAAGAGACGGCATGGCGGGTCATCCACGCAACGTCTGCTCCGATGACCACTGCGTCCACTCGAGGCAGCGCCGAGGCCACCTCCGCGGCGGTGGCACACCTGGCCACCACCTGCACGGATCCCATGCCGCGTGTCTGCCGCACCAGGCGGTGTTCCCACCCCGATCCGGAGATGACGGTGGCCACCCTCACAGGATCGTTATCCACGTGATGGCGTCGATGGGCACGACTGCCATGCCTGCCTCGGTGCAGATCTGTAGATGATCGAAGGCGGCAGTGACCAGGCCTCCTCGCAAGGTGGCGCCGTCGAGGGTTCCGACGGCTATCCGCGCTCTTCTGTCTTCGGCTTCCAGCAGCTTGTCGAACATGCTCGTCGATCTGCGTGCCAGCGAAGCGGCGGCAGCCTGTTCGGCGTCGAGAACGGCATCCAAGCGGCGCTGCAACCGCTGAGAAACCTCGACCAGATCGGGATGCTCCCAGTCACCAGATGTGTTCATGAATCGTAAAATATCGTGGTCGATCACAAATGAAACCAAGTCGGGCTGGTTTGTTTTCGCGGCCGACCCCGATGGGCTCCTTGGAGACCGACTTGATACGATCCACAGGTGGAGTGGATAAAGATCCCGATGACCAAGCCGTGGCTCTCGGTGGCGGACATCTGTGAGTACCTGGACGTGTCGCCCTATGTGGTGACCGGGGTGCTGAGGAGCGGCGATCTCCCGGCCGTCAAGGTGGGCAGGGAGTGGCGGGTTGCGAGAACCGACTTCGAGGCGTGGCTGAACGGCCAGCGCGGGGCCCGATGACCACGCCCTCGATCGCCAGCCCGGACAGCGACCAGGACGAAGCGCTGGATGTCACATGGAAGGTGGTCGTCTGGAACGACCCGGTGAACCTCATCGAGTATGTGATCTGGGTGCTGCGCACCCTCTTCGGTCACAGCGAGGAGAAGGCCACGAAGCTGACGATGGCGGTGCACAACGAGGGGCGTGCCATCGTCTCGGACGGGCCGAGGGAAAAGGCGGAGATGGACTGCTACCGCCTGCATCGCCACGGCCTCTGGGCCACCCTCGAGAGATGAGCGCCAGCTTCCGCCCGACCACCTCCGGCAAGGTCGAGATGCTGTTGGGTGATGGCGAGGTCGCCTTCCTGAGCCACCTGGGGGAACTCCTGGGGGACGTCGGGTCCGAGCCGGGTGACCCCGCGGCGCAACGTCTCAACGTGACTCCATACCTGGACGATCCTGATGCCTCTGAGGAGTACCGCCGCTTGATGCTGCCGGAACTGGAGCAATCGAGGGTGGCCGATCGCTCGGCGTTCGCCGAACTGTTGGCGGCCGCCTCCGTCGGTGTGGAGATGAGCCGCGGCGAGGCCGAGGCGGTGCTCAGGGTCTTGGTGGAGTCGCGCCTGGCGCTGGCGTCCCGGATGAGGGTGGACGTCGAGGAGGACTACGACGATCTCGACGAGGAGAGCGCTGCCGCGCTCGACTACCTCGCCCATCTCCAGACGGCGCTGATCCGGGCAATGGGCTCGTGATCGAGATCACCGCGATGGCCCATGGTGGGGACGGGATCGGTCGCGTGGATGGAAAGGCCGTCTTCGTTCCCGGGGGACTGGTCGGTGACGTGCTGGATACGGAACTCGTCGAAGACCGCGGCCGCTACGAGAAGCACCGTTTGCGGCGCCTCGTCACGGCGTCCCCGATCCGGGTGGACGCCCCCTGCCCACACGTCCGGTCGTGCGGTGGGTGCGCCTGGCAGGGGGCCGCCTACCAGGCTCAACTCGACTGGAAGACGGAGATCGTTCGCTCCCAGCTCCAGCACATCGGGGGAGTCGAAACCGAGGTCCGTCCCACCATGGAGGTCGGCCCGATCTTCAGGTACCGAAACCGCATGGACTTCCGCAACGCGTCGGGGCGCCCGGCTCTCTACGAGGCCGGTTCGCACGATCCGGTCGCCCTGGATGTGTGCCTCCTGCTGGCGCCCAGGCTCCGGGAGGTCTTCGATCGCATAGCCGACCTGGGTGGAATGACACGCCTGGTGCTCCGAGCGGGCGACTCGGAGGCCTTGGCGATTGCCTTCGGGGAGATCCCGGCCGAAGCGGGGTCCTGGGGGATCCCGGTCGAGCGGGTGAACACCGCAGTGCTCCACGACCGGGTCGAGGACGTCCG
>JBFGRR010000015.1:0-15562 GCA_041567215.1 Acidimicrobiia bacterium
CACACCCTCCACACCCGATCGGAGCATCTCTGCGGCCGTCTCGAGGCCGATTCCCCGCGATCCACCGGTCACCAACGCCACCTTGCCATCGAGTCTGGTCTCCATGGGGCGAGCCTACCCAGCAGCCGGGGCCCGCCCGGTGAAGAGGTGCAATGGCTCTCCGTCCGCGAGCGCTGCTCGATCGAATTCCGGCTCGAATCCGGCAGCCTCGAGGGCGGAGATCCAGACGTCCTTCGAGAACAGACCCAGTGTGTGTCGATCGTGGATGATCTCCACACGTTCGCGTTCTCGCAGCAGGTAGGCCATGTCGCTGACGTAGGTCTCGTCCTCGGAGTCGGGATCCCACACCCACTCGAGGTAGCGGAGAGATCGGGTGTCGCCATCGTGGCCGCCGTGGCTGGTGTACGGATGGAATGTCTCCGCGATGACGTCGGGCACGAACAGCGCCAGGCCACCCTCCCGGCAATGGGCGCGCGCCGTCGAGGCCACATCGGCGAGATCCGACCGATTGGTGATATATCCGATGGCATCGTGCACGAAAACGGCATCGAACGTCCGGCCCAACCGAACGGTGCGCATGTCACCTTCGATGTGATCACATTCGGGGTTCAGCGATCGGCTCACCGCGAGCATGCCCGGTGACAGGTCCACCAAAGTCATCTCGAATCGGGACTTGAGATGGGACGCGTTGTTGCCTCCCCCGGATCCGAGTTCCAGGACCCGCGAGCCCCCCGACGACCCGAGGACCCCGGCGTAGATGCCTGCTTCTTCGGCGTAGTCGGCCGCGGCGGACAACAAGGGCCACCACTCCGACAGATCGGAGTAGAGCCGCGGCAGTCCGCTCAATGACCACCCCTCTTGACACCGCCGTACTTCATCCGCGTGTCGCTCATCGCCGCCGGCGCGGCTTCGTCGTCGGGAATCCCCGCATCGATGATCTCTCCCACGAAGAAGGTGTGGGTTCCGAAGTCGATCCCCTGGCGTACCTCGCACTCCATCCATGCGATCGCCTCTTCGAAGATGGGCGTGCCGGTTCGCCCCGGACGGACCGGGCGCCCGTTGAGAGTATTGCCCTCTCTCTCGGCAGGTTTGGAGAACTTCACGAACGGGCGGGTGTCATCCGACGACCAGAGGTTTACGGTGAACGCCCCGCCGGCCTCGATCAGCCTGTGCGTGACGGCTTTCTTGTCGACCGCCACTCCGATGAGCACGGGGTCCATCGAGACCTGGGTGATCCACGAGGCGGTCATGCCGTTCCATTCCTCGCCGTCGGCGGAGCCGATCAACGCCAGCGCGTTCGGGATCTTCCAGGTGACCCGATTCACCAATTCGTCTGTCAGTTCAGCCATGTGACCTCCTGGCGCCAAGGGTACCCATGGAGTCCCGACCCGGAGCGAGGACGCTGCCCTCCTGGACGACGGCCACGGTCGTGCGCGGATAGGGTGCGGCCATGAGACCGAGCTGGGACGAGTACTTCCTGGAACTGGTGGATCAGGTGGGAACCCGGGCCACCTGCGATCGCGGCAAGAGCGGATGTGTGGTCGTGCGTGAGAAGCGCATCATCTGTACCGGATACGTGGGCTCACCTTCCGGGATGCCTCACTGTGACGACGCCGGGCACGACTTCAAGCAGATGATCGACGAAGACGGCACGACCCGCCAGCACTGCGTCCGCACGGTCCATGCGGAACAGAACGCCATCTGCCAGGCGGCGAGGTACGGGCTGTCCCTGGCGGGCACCACGCTCTACTGCTCGATGGAACCCTGCCGCGTGTGCGCCATGCTCATCGCCAGTAGCGGGATCACACGGGTCGTCGCCCGCCGCCGCTACCACGCAGGCCAGGACACCCGCCACATCCTCGCCCGGGCCGGAGTGAGTCTGGAGGTACTCGACGAGTCCGTCGAGAGCTACGACGGCCAGTAGCGTCGTGTCTGTTGCCGACAGTCCGTCAGAACCTGCAACGTCCTAATCTCGGAATGTGAAGATCCTGATCGCCACGACGGGTGCTCTGCCACCCGCCCCGGTCGTCGACATCTGCGACCGTCTCCTGCACGACGGTGGGTCCGTCACGGTCATGACCGTCATCGAGGTTCCCCGCACCTTCCTCGAGACCATGGACGAGAGCGAGCGCAGGTCCTTCCTCAACGCCGACAGCTGGCAAACCGACACCGCAGAGATGAAGGCCCTCTCCTATCTCGAGGAGCGCGGTGCGCGGTCCGTTGATCCCATCGTCGCCGCCCTGTCCACCCGGGGCCGCGAAACCGAAGTGCGCCTGGTGGACGGTTCCGATCCCGTGGAGGCGATCGTCCAGACCGCCATCGACATCGGTGCCGATGTCATCGTCATGGGTTCCACCAAGCGGCTGTTCCACGAGGAGGCCTGGGAGAGCGTCTCCGCCCGGGTGATGGAGCGTGCCCACTGCCCGCTGATCCTGATCCCCGGCTTCAAGTCGGAGGACTCGACCAACGGCGACCGCACGGAGCAGGTCAACCGCTGACCGAGCCGGGATCGGTGTTGGACCCACAGACGACCACCACGACCCGCTCGCCGGGTTCGGGACGGTAGGCGCCGGACAGGATGGCAGCCATCGCGGTCGCGCCACCCGGTTCGACCACCAAACGGGTGGAACGCCAGAGGAACCGTTGTGCCTCACGGATCGCATCGTCGCTGACGAGCACGGCGTGGTCGACATGGCGGCGAGCCACGTCGAATGGAACCTGGCCGATCGCCTTCGCTCCCAGTGAGTCGGCGGCGATCCCGCTCACTTCGACCTCCACCGGGTGGCCTGCATCGAGGGCCGCCGCCATTGCCGGGATCTTCTCGGGCTCCACCGACACCACTGCAGCGTCGCCCTGAACCCAGGCAGCCACACCGGCGATGAGGCCGCCCCCGCCGACCGCCACGAGGATGGTGTCGGCGTCAGGGACCTGTCGGAGGATCTCCCGACCCATGGTCCCCTGGCCGGCCACGGTGAGCCGATGGTCGTACGCGTGCACCTCGAGGGCGCCGGTCTCCGCAACGCGAACGCGCGATGCTTCCAGCGCATCGTCGTATATCGCGCCGACAGCCACCACCTCGGCGCCCATCTCGACCATCCGGTCGCGCTTCACCGCCGGCGTCACCTCCGGGATAAAGATCGCTGCATGCATACCGAGGGTTCTCGCCACATGGGCAACGGCGAGTCCATGGTTGCCGCCGGAGGCTGCCACCACACCCGCGGCCGGCATCTCTTCGGCCAGCATCCGGTTGAAGGCGCCGCGAGGCTTGAAGGACCCCGTGTGCTGGAGCAACTCGAGCTTGGCCGCCACCACCGTGCCCGCCACATCGAGGTCCATCACCGGGGTGGTCCGAACCCGGCCCGTGATCCGCTCGACCGCCTCTTCGATCTCGCGCCGGCCGACGGTCATACGCCGGCAGCCTCGCGGAATTGGGTCTCGTAGAGGTTGGCGTAGAGGTGGCCGTTCTCCACGAGTTCGTCGTGGGTTCCCGCCTCGACCAGCCTGCCCTGATCGATGACGAGGATGCGATCCGCTTTGCGCACGGTCGAAAGGCGGTGGGCGATGACGAGGGAGGTCCTGCCCTCCATCACCCTCTCCAATGCCTCCTGGATCAGCGCTTCCGAACGGGAATCGAGGTGAGAGGTCGCCTCGTCCAGGATGAGGATCCTCGGATCCTTGAGGATCACCCTGGCAATGGCGACACGCTGCTTCTCGCCTCCGCTGAGCCGGTATCCGCGCTCTCCGACCATCGTCTCGTATCCGGCCCCGAGTGAGGTGATGAAGTCGTGGATGTTGGCCGCTCGACTCGCCGATTCCAGCTCTGCGTCGGTGGCATCGGGCCGCGCATATCGGAGATTGGCTGCGATGGTGTCGTGGAAGAGATAGGTCTCCTGGGTGACCACGCCGATGGCGTCGGCCAGGGAACCCAGCGTCAGATCGCGAATGTCGCGGCCATCGACGAGGACCCTGCCCCGCGTGACGTCGTACAGCCGGGGCAGTAGGTAGCTGATGGTGGTCTTTCCTGCGCCGCTCGGACCGACGAGGGCGACCAACTCTCCCGGCTCTGCGACGAATGACACCCCTTCGAGAGCCCACTCCCGGGTGGACGGCGTGGCGACCTGACCCTCATCCGAGCGCCCACTGCCCCACATCCGAAAGCGCTTCACACCCTCCAGACCCTCGGGCTCTTCGGAGTGGTAGGTGAACGAGACGTCCTCGAACTCCACCCTCCCGGCGACGTCGGCGAGTTCGACGGCTCCCGGCCGCTCGGGAAGATCGATCTCGAGATCGAGCACTTCGAAGACCCGCTCGAACGACACGAGGGAGGTGGCGAACTCGACCCTGCTGTTGGAGATCGCCGTGAGAGGGCCGTACAACTGGACCACGAGCGTCGAGAACATCACCACCGTGCCGAGGGTGAGCACGTCACGGATCACCAGCAGGCCACCCACCCAGAACACGGCGGCAGTGCCGAAGGCGCTGATCAGACCGAGGGCTGCAAAGAACCAGCGGCCGATCATCGCCCGGCGAACCCCGAGATCGCGCACATGGGCCGCCTCACCGCCGAACTTCTGGTACTCCGTGTCCATCCGGTTGAAGAGCTTCACCAGCAGGGCGCCGCTGACGTTGAAGGTCTCCTGGAGGATTGCCGACATCGAGGCGTTGTGCTCCATCTGCCGCTCGGTCACCTGGCGCAGCACTCGCGCCACCCGCCGGGCCGGGAGTACGAAGAGCGGCAGCGCCGCAACCGCCAGAGCGGTGAGAAGCACATCCGACTGCAGCATCACCGCCAGGATCACCACCACCGACACGGCGTTGGACAGGATCGACACGAATGTCCCGGTGATCGCCTGCTGGGCGCCCACCACGTCGCTGTTGAGACGCGAGATCAGCTCGCCCGTCTTGGTTGCGGTGAAGAACCGGAGCGACATCCGCTGTAGATGGGCGTAGAGCTCGCGGCGGAGATCGAAGATGATCCCCTCACCTGCCCGGGCAGACCACCAGCGTTGGAGGATCCCCACCAGCGCGCTGACCAGCGGAACGAGGATCATTCCGATGCCGAGGATCGTCAGCTTCCCCACGTTCTTGGACGGGAGGGCGTCGTCGATCAGCTCCCGGGTGAGGATCGGGGGAACCACGGTGAGCCCGGAGATGACGAAGACCGTCACGAGCACGCCGATGAGGCTCCCCGTATAGGGCCGACCGTACGACCACACCCGCTTCAGCAGGTTGCGATCGACCTCCGGCCGATCTTGGTCCTTGTCGTATTGGATGTAGCTGTACCAGCCACCTGAATGGAAAATCGCCGCACCTCCAGCCGGTGAGCCTAACCATGCTCCCTACCCTCGACTCATGGAGTTGATCCACGGCACCGACACCAGGGATCCACTGCTCGAGACGGCGATCTCCCGCGCCATTCTCCGGCAGGTGGCCCGTGGAGAGCGGCCGGAGACCCTCCGTGTGCATGCGACACGAAGGACGGTGGCTTTCGGGATCCGCGACACGAGGTCACCCGGGTACATCGCCGCGGTATCCGTGGCGAGTCGGCGCGGGTTCACTCCGCTCGAGAGGCTCGCCGGTGGACGCGCGGCAGCCTTCACCGAGGGCACCCTCGCGTTCTCATGGGCGAGTCCCGACCCTGGCGTGGCCACCGAGGCCCGGTTCTCGGAGCTCGCCCGGATCATGCGCGACGCGTTTTCCGGCCTAGGGGCGGATGCCCGGATCGGTGAGGTGAAGGGCGAATACTGCCCGGGCGCCCACTCCGTCAACCTGTCGGGGCGCCACAAGGTGATGGGTGTCGGCCAGCGAATCATTCGCGGTGCGGCTCACGTCGGCGGGGTCGTGGTGGTCACGGGTCGTGACACGGTCACCGGCGTGATCACCCCGGTCTACGAGGCGCTCGGGCTCGGCTGGAACCCCGACACATCGGGCGACCTGGCGATGCAGCTCCCTGGTATCGATCTCGCCACGGCCGCAGACGCGATCATCGGCCAGTTCGCACGCAGAAAGACCGTTCACGAGTCGGCGATCACTCCGGATCTGCTCGAAGAGGCGGGGCGCTTGGTCGAACTCAGCCGCCCACCCGGCTGGTGAACTCGAAGACCGCCTTACGTCCATAGGAGTCGATGGCCTTGACGACGAAGGTCTTGTTCGGCGGCGCCTCCGGGAATTCCACCTTCAGGTACCACTCCCCCGATTCCTTGACCTTTGTCGACCCACCGCCATATGGAGAGGAGATGGTGATGGTGGAGCCCGGCTGACCCGTCCCGTAGTACTCGTCGTAGGGCGGGTCGATCGCACACTCGCCCCAGGTCAGATTGGCGGTGAAAGCGGCCACCTCGAGCGGTTTGGTCGTCGTCGTGGGCTGGTACCCGACAACCACCGATGCAGTGGCCGTATTGCCGGCCGCATCGGTGGCAGTGAATCGCGCCGTGGTCTCGCCCTCTCCGAGCACCAGGGTGATCGCCCAAGCGCCGTCGGAGGCGACGTCGGCCTCGTAGCGGCCCGCCGAGACCGTGGCACCCGGCTCGGTGACACCTTCGAACCGAATGGTCTTGGTCGCGGACACGAACCCCGGCTGGGGGAAGGTGATCGAGATCAGCGGGGGTGTGACGTCGGCAGCCGCGGTGGTGGCCGTGGTCACCACGGTCGTGGTGGGAGGGGGCACGATCACGGTGGCCGGAACGGTCGGCGGTACGGTCGGCGTCGTGGTGGCGGTGGTGACCACGGTTGTGGTGGCGGCGAACTCCGGAGCCACCACCTCGGGTCGCGACACGAAGAAGACCGCCAGCACCGCGGCTGCTACGAGTGCTCCGGCGGCCATCGACCACACCGGCGCCCTCGGTGCCGCGACCATCTCGCGCACCGGAGTCTCGGCAACTGCACGGTTGAGGCCTGCGGTGGCCTTGCGGGCGCGCTGATCGAGCGTCATGAGCCCACCTCCAGGCCGAGTCTGGCGGCGAGGTTCTTGCGAGCCTTGAAGAGATGGACCTTGGCAGTGTTCACCGCGCACCCGATGATCTCGGCGATCTCAGCCACGGGAAGGTCCTCCACGTAGTGGAGAACGACTGCCTGACGCTGCTTGCCCGGCAGCGAGCGGACCGCGTCCCAGAACTCGGCGTCCTCGACGTCCATCGGTCGGATGATCTCCTGTCGCTGGCCGGCGATGCGAAGCAGGGCGCGGGCCTCCGAGGCGCGGCGCCTGTACGCGGAAACCGACTTGTTGGAGATCACTTTTCGAACCCAGGCGTCGGGCCGCTCGTAGCGCCCGATCCGGTCCCACGATCGATGGGCGGCGATGAATGCCTCCTGGGCGAGATCCTCGGCCGCGAGCCGGCTTCCGGACATCGCGTAGGCGATGGCGACCATACGCCGGAACTCCCGCCGATAGAACGCCTCGAAGGACTCGACGGGCCTCACCACGACGGGGTCGCTGACTTCGGCTTCCACCCATGCCTTTCCTAATCGGCCACTCACCATCTGACTCGTATCGGCAGGCCGGGAGGTTTACTCCACCGGCTTTTGGCGTACGCTCACGCAGATGCGTCGCATCTCGTTGATCAATGGTCCAAACCTGAATCTGCTGGGAAGCCGTGAACCGGAGGTTTACGGGTCGACCACGCTGGCCGAGTTGATCGTGGACTGCCAGAAATGGGGCCAGGAGCGCGATGTCGAGGTGGATGGGTTTCAGAGCAACCACGAAGGCGCCATCATCGACCGCATTCATCAGGCAGCCGAAGACGCCGACGGCATCGTGATCAACCCCGGCGCCTACAGCCACACCTCATACGCCATCCATGACGCGCTTGCATCCGTGACGATACCCGCCGTCGAGGTGCACATCTCCAACATCCGCAAGCGGGAACCATGGCGCCGCGTCTCGGTCACGGCCCCCGCCGCCATCCATTCGATCTACGGAAGAGGCACCGATGGATACCGGGACGCCATTTCCCACCTCGCCTACCGCTGGCGCTTCCCATCCGAGACGCTTCGATACGGCGACCATCCCGACCAGTTCATCGATGTGCGGGTGCCGCATGGCGATGAACCCCGGCCGGCCGTGGTGCTCGTTCACGGCGGTTTCTGGCGGCATCATTTCGGGCGTGATCTCACCGATGGCCTCGCCGTCGACCTGGCCGAGCGCGGCTACATCTCCTGGAACGTCGAGTACCGCCGCCTCGGCGAGGGTGGCGGTGGCACCGAATCGGCCGGGGATGTCCGGCTGGCCGTGAAGATGGCTGCTGCGGACGCGCGAACCACCGAGCTCACGGTCATCGGCCACGAGGCCGGGGCGATGCTGGCACTCAACGCCTCCTCTCCCTCGGAAGTGGTCCGCTGCATCACCATGGCCGGCGTCACCGACCTGCTCGCGGCCCGTCAGGATCGACTGGGAGACGATGCCGCCGCCGAACTCCTCGGGGGATCACCACCCGAGGGCCTCTCACCCCTCCACCGGCTCCCGCTGGGCGTCCCCACCGTTCTCTTCCACGGGGACGACGATGCGTCCGTGCCCGACTCGCAGTCGATCAGCTACGCAGAAGCCGCACGGGCCGCCGGCGACCAGGCCGAATTCGTCTCGATCGCCGGCGCGGCCGGCAGAAGCTTCCTCGACCCGAACACCAAGGCCTGGGCGCGGGTGGTCTCCGCTCTCGAGTCTTGATCTGGGCGATCCTCCTCACGGCGACCGCGGCGGCGGCGCTGGTGGGTGCGGAGTGGCGCCGGTCCTCGGTGCGCTACATCGCCAAACCGCTGGCATCGGGGGGATTCGTGATCGTCGGCCTGATCGCCCTCGATCTCGATTCCACATACGGTCTGACGGTCCTGGTCGGGCTGATCCTCGGCGCCATCGGTGACATCGCCTTGCTCGGACGTGGCGAACGGAGTTTCCTGCTCGGGCTCGGGGCCTTCCTCATGGGGCATGTCGCGCTGACGGTCGCCTTCACAGGGGCGGCCACGGCAGCACTGCCGGGCGTCCCGGTGGCCATCCTCTTCTCGATCGTCGTCTGGCGCTGGCTCACACCGCACGTGAAGGGCGCTCTCAGGGGTCCGGTCGTCGCATATGTGTTGGTGATCACGGCAATGCTCGCATCGGCTCTAGGGGCCGCTTCCGCCCATCCTCTGGCTGCGCTGGGCGCGGGTCTCTTTGCGCTGTCGGACGTGGCCGTGGCTCGCGACAGATTCGTGTCACCTGGGGTGGCCAACCGCATCTGGGGCCTTCCCCTCTATTACCTGGCGCAGGTGCTCATCGCCTCGTCGGGCTGAGTCTCCCAGTTTCTGGCAGGGCTCCAGTTGCCGAATCTGTGGCATATCCATAGAGTTTCGCGAACCCCGAAGCGCATCGGGGATCTAGGGCGGAGTATCCGAACGTGAGTTTCCAACGCCTGGCCCTCATTGCAGGGTGGCTTGTCATCTCTCTGCTCGCCGTTGCCGGCTTTGCCACTTTCTCGGCGGCAGACATCGAAGTTGTCGCCCCTGCCGTGGTCGATGGCGAAATCGGCCGCAACGCAGGGGCGGTCTCGGCCCTGGCATTCGCCCACACCCTTGCGGATGGCGAAGCCCCGGTGCCGACGATCGACTTCGATTTGGCCGTCCAGCGCGCCATCGAGAGCCGCTCCGGGACGACCACGACCACTCTTGGCGTGATTCTCGTCCCCGAGGCGAGGCGGGCCCCGAACATCCTGATGAGGGAGTCCGATGTGAGAGCGCTGATCGAGCGCTACTTCCGGCCCGAAGACGTCAATCGGGCGATCCGCATCGCCTGGTGCGAGTCGAGCTTCAATCCACGCGCCGTCAACCCGACCAGCGGGGCCGCCGGACTCTTCCAGCATCTGCCCCGGTTCTGGGCGGAGCGGAGTGCACTGGCCGGATGGCCGGGCGCCGACGCCTTCGACCCCGAGGCGAACGTCGCGGTGGCCGCGTGGCTCCTGTACGAGTTCCCGGGCACGTGGGAGCACTGGACCTGCAAGGTCTGATCAGCGGAAGTCCCGCGATCCTGCGGTGACCACCTCGATGGGTTCGAAACCGTGGGCGATGAGATTGGTGACTCCGTCACGATGCTCCACGAACCCCTCTACCACCAATGCGGGTAGCCGCCGGGCCAGTTTCCGGTTCTTCTCCCACACCGGAGGCAGGACGACGACGTTGAGCAAGCCGGTCTCGTCTTCGAGGTTGAAGAAGATCACACCGTTGGCAGTCCCCGGGCGTTGCCGGTGGGTCACCACCCCTGCCACTCGCACCCCTTTCACGTTGCGGCGGAGCGAGAGCACCTCGTGGATGGTGGAACATCCGGTGAGCCGATCCCTGACGAACTGCATCGGATGAGAACTGGACACCCCGACCGACCAGAGGTCGGCGAGATGCCGGTCCTGGTCCCCCATCTCGGGAATGGCGGGAGCATCCACACCGGGGGCGAGTGGGAGCCGGCCCGGGCCGATCTCCGCCAGAGCCCCCGACGCCCACAGCCCTGAACGCCTGCTCAGACCCACGGATTCGAGCGCACCTGCCGCAGCCAGACCCTCGAGGGCACCCACACCGAGGCCGGTCCTGTGGGCGAGATCGGCCGGGTCGACGAAGGGGCCCCCGAGCATGCGTGCGGCCTCGATGCGGGTCACTTCTCCTCCGCCGAGGTTCTTGACATAGCCGAGCCCCATCCGGACCGCCACCGCCGGCCTGACCGGGTCCTCGACGGCTCCCCTGCCGCGCCGCCACGCTCCGCCGAGGTATTCGACGACCTCATCGGGGTCGATGTCTGCGGGTTCGATGGTGCAGTCGTGCACCGATCGGTTCACGCATGGCCGCCTCACCACCACCCCGTGCCTCTGGGCGTCCTGGACCAGGGTGTTGGGGCTGTAGAAACCCATCGGCTGGGCGTTGAGCAGTCCCGCCAGGAACTCGGCCGGCCAGTGGTAGCGCAACCAGGCCGACATGTAGACGATGTAGGCAAAGCTCACCGAGTGGCTCTCGGGGAAACCGAAGCTGGCAAAACCCTGCAGCTTCTCCCATATCTCGTCGGCCGCCGCGCCCTCCACCCCGTTGGCGGTCATCCCGGCGTACACCTCGTCGCGCAGCTTGGCCATGGCCTGTTCGGAACGCTTGTTGGTCATCGCCTGTCTGAGGCGATCCGACTGCCCACCGTCGAACCCTGCACAGATCCTGGCGAGTTCCATCAACTGCTCCTGGAAGATCGGCACTCCCAGGGTCTTCTCGAGGATGGGCCGGGTGGCCGGATGCGGGTATCGGATCGGCTCCTCCCCGTTGCGGCGGCGCAGATAGGGGTGAACCGACTGGCCCTGGATGGGTCCGGGGCGGATCAACGCAACCTCCACGGCCAGGTCGTAGAAGGTCTTGGGCTTCATACGCGGCAAGGTCGCCATCTGGGCACGGGACTCGACCTGGAACAGACCAACGGTGTCGGCGGCGGTCATCATCCGATAGATGGCGGGCTCTTGAGGGATGGTGGCCAGATCGATGTCGACACCGTGGGCGTCACGGATGGCATCGACGGCAAGATGGAGAGCATTGAGCATGCCGAGGCCGAGCAGATCGAACTTGACGATCCCGATGGCGGCACAGTCGTCCTTGTCCCACTGCAGCACCGAACGGCCCTCCATCCGCCCCCACTCCAGGGGGACGACCTGGTGGAGAGGGCGGTCGGCGATCACCATCCCTCCCGAGTGGATCCCCAGATGGCGGGGGAAACCGTCGAGGCGGTGGCAGACGTCATAGATCTTCTCGGCGGTGAGGCCGTGAGGCAGTGGGGCTTCGTTCCGTAACTTGCCGGGATCGCGGGTGTCGACGTACTTCGAGAGACCATCGACCTGGGCCTGGGTGAACCCGAAGGTCTTTGCGACGTCACGCAGCACCGAGCGCGCCCGATAGGTGACCACGTTGGCGACCATCGCAGCCCGTTCTCTCCCGTAGAGCCGGTAGCAGTACTGGATGACCTCTTCGCGACGGTCTGCCTCGAGGTCGAGGTCGATGTCGGGGGGACGGCCGCGCTCTTCGGAGAGGAACCGCTCGAAGGGGAGGTGGAGACGAATGGGATCGACCCGGGTCAGTCCCAGACACCGGCACACCGCCGAATCGGCCCCAGAGCCGCGAATCTGGCAGAAGATCTCCTGGGATCGTGCGAAGTTGACGATGTCCCAGACCACCAGGAAGTAGCCGGCGAAGCCGAGTCTCTCGATCACATCCAGTTCGTGCTCGAGACGGCGGCGAGCCTCGACCTCTACTTCATGTTGAGCGTGTGGGTAGACCTGCTTGGCTCCCTCCCAGACCAGGTGTCTCAAGTACTCCATCTCGGTCCGGAAGTGACCGGGCATCGGGAAGTCGGGAAGACGCGGCGCCACCAGGCGCAGATCGAACGCGAGACGCTCCCCCAAGCGAACGGCGCGCTCGACCACCCCCGGGAAGCCCCTGAACCGACGCGCCATCGCCGCCGGCGACTTGAGAAACCTCTCGTCGGTGGCGGGGCGGAAGCCGTCCGCCTCGACCAGGTTCCGCCGCCCCCCGATCGCCGAGAGCACCTCGGAGAGATCGGCGTCCTGACGGCGGGCGTAGTGGACCTGGTTGGTGGCCACCGCCGGGATGCGCAGACGGCGGGACACCTCCCAGACCACATCGTTGCGCAGGTCGTCTTCGGGCATGCCGTGGTGCCACAGCTCGAGATAGAAGCGGCCCGCAAACCGCTCGCGCAGGCCGGCAGCCGCCTTCATCGCTCCGGCCAGGTCTCCTGCAGCAGCGGCGCGGGGAACCGCCCCCTGGTGACAGCCCGAGAGGACGACCACGTCGCGAGTGAGACCAGATAGGTCATCGAGGGCGTATTCGGGCCGGTCCTTGACCCCCCGGAACTGAGCCCTGGTCACCAGATGGGAGAGGGAGCGGTACCCCTCGGGCGAGCCCGCCAGCAGCACCAGATGATCCGACGGGGGCTTACCGGTTGGCTTGGTGCCGTGCATCCGCTTGGTCCTGCCCCGCCGGGTGGACCCGGCGGTGGCCCTGGCATCCCAGCTGCCCGAGGCGAGGGCATCCCATTGCTGGGCATGATCGATGGGATCGTCTCTGCCGCTCGCCCGGCCCACCCCCACCTCCACCCCGTAGACGATGGGCAGGCCAACGGTTCTGGCAGCTTCCATCATCTTCACGGCGCCGTAGAAGCCGTGATGGTCGGTGACCGCCAGCGCCGAGTACCCCATCTCGGCAGCGACGGCCACCAACTCCTCGGCATGGGATGCGCCATCGAGAAACGAGAAATTGGTGTGGCAATGGAGCTCGGCATAGGTCACCAGACCGATCATATCGAACATATGTTCGACGCGCTCGATGCGGAGAGACGTAACCGACGCCAATGAGCTTTACCGGACGGCCCCCGGTGCCGATGACCGATCTGCATGCAGTCGACCATCCAGAGGCCTCTCGCCGAACGCCGACCCCATGCCCGGCCGAGCTTCCGCCGGGCCCACGTGGTCGTCGTTGCCCTGCTGGCGCTGACGATCCTGGCGACCATCGTCTATCCCGAAAAGGCCACGGACATAGGTCCGATGGGGGTCCTGCTCGGATACGGGTCGGCCGGAACGATCATCCTCCGCAAGCTGTCCCGGATCGACAGACGTGAGAAGAAGGCCTGGGCTCTCATGGGCGCCGGGTTCGTGGTGGCCGCCATCGGCATCTTCCTCGTCGCCCTCATCCAGGCAATGACCGGATCCGTTGCGGCTTTCGGGCCACCGGACGCGCTCTTCATCCTCTCGTATGTGTTGGTGATCGCCGGCCTGGTCTCACTCCCCCACTTCCCGGTCGGGTTGTCTCAGCGCATCCGTATCTATCTCGACAGCTTGATCGGCGCGGTGTCGATGGCGGCGCTGATGTGGATCATCACGCTGGAGGACCTGATCGGCCGGCTGGAGAACGCCACGGCCTGGGAGAAGTGGGCAGGGACCGCCTACCCGGTCGCCGATGTTGCCGCACTGATAGTGGTGGTGATCGTCTCGGTTAGAAGGAGCACCTTCCGTTTCGATCCACGCCTCGTCTTCTTCTCTCTTGGACTCATCCTCCAGGCGATCGCCGACCTTCGATTCCTGGACACCGGTATCGGCAACACCCTCACCGACGCCCAACCCAACTTCGCAGCGTTTCTCTTGGCGAGCATGTGCTACACCATGGCGGCCGCCAACGCCGACCGCCCCCCGCGACCCCGCGCGTACGCCGAACGCAAGACCCCGCTCTGGGCAGTGGCCACGCCATACACCGTCGCGGTTGGCCTCATGGTGACGCTGGCAACCGCCGCCCGGGGAGCGACCATGGAGCCCCACCTGCAGATCCTCCTGGCCGCCACGTTCTGCGTCGGTGGCCTGGTGATCGCCCGCCAAACCGTGGCCATACGGGAGAACCGCCGTTTGGTCGAGAAGCAGAGAACCGATCTGGTGTCCTCCATCTCTCACGAACTGCGCACACCCCTGACCGCGGTGGTCGGATTCCTCGACGTCCTCAACGATGAGGAATCACCGGTGACCGACCAGGAGAGGCGAGAGCTGTCCAAGCTGGCGGGCCAGCAGGCCCGGCACATGTCACGCATCGTGGCGGATCTCATCCTCCTCGCACGCGGATCGCCGGATGAGATGACGCTGAAGGAAGAGGTGGTCACGGTAGAGCAGATCGCCACGGAGGCCACCCACGCGAGTGGACAATTCGGTGTGAACGTCGAAACCGACGTGGAGAGCGGCCTGAAGCTGAGAGTTGACCCCGGTCGGGTCCAGCAGGTCCTGTTGAACCTGGTGTCAAACGCAGCTCGCTACGGCGACGGCAAAGCGCTCATCGTGCTCGGGCGGGAGGGTTCCGACCTGATCCTCGAGGTGCACGACGATGGTCCCGGCGTGCCCAAGAAGTACGAGACCGTCATCTGGGAACGCTTCGAACGGGGCATGAACCGGCTCAACGGGGCGATACCCGGCTCGGGCATCGGGCTCGCGGTGGTGTCGGCCGTCGCCACCGCACACGGCGGCAGGACCGGTTACCAGGCGTCCGAACGCCTGGGTGGGGCCTGCTTCCGAGTGATCCTGCCCGACCGCGTCCTTTCCTCCTGAGCGGCGCTCAACGAGCCCGGAAGAGATCCTGGACCTCGGCAACACCCGTCCGGGCGGCGCTGGTCACGACGACGATGCCGACGTCGGGATGGTCCCCGATCAGCTGTCTGACGGTCGCCGCACGGAGCGATCCCGCCGCCACCAGGAGGTCACCCGGGCGCAACAAGGCGTCCCAAGGGGCCGCAGTGGCCATCCAACCAGCCGGAATCGCGACGTTCTCCGCCGCTTTCACCAGCCCGGGTGCGGACGCTTTGGCCAAGGCAACCGCCAGACCCGTCGCAACGACCGCGTCGGGAGATCCACCTCCGAGATCACCGAGGTCGAGCAGCACACGATCGAACTCGGGCCGCGGCAGCCAAGCCGCCGCAACCGGGGCCTGGGCATGACCCACCATGTCGTCGAGGATCGTCCCGAGGAGGCGGTCGCGTGCCTTGGACTCGACCTTCCAGCCCACCAACACCAACGATCCGTCCGACTCGGCCACG